>JALRDM010000260.1 GCA_023262195.1 Salibacteraceae bacterium
CAAACCACCTATTTCTCTACGAGTAGTATCAATAACATGCCCATAGTGCGTTTTGATGGTGGCAATGATGAAATGGCCATACCAGTTGAAGGTCTAGTAGTCATTATTGGAATTGATCGAATTCTGGGTATGTTCCGTACTATGGTCAACGTGATCGATGACCTTACCGCCACTGTGATCTTCAACAAATGGTTTAGGTGATCAATCCTAATTCAAATCAAGGTCAAACTCTGTATTGACAAGCATATTGATGTCCTTATTGCGAACCGCATAGTTAAACCCGCTGTATACGCTATATCCACCGACATCACCTTTTTTATTCATTGCAATAAATCCCACCTGTAAGTTGGATGTGTCTTTGTGTGTTTTTATAATACGTTTCACCGCCATTTCACACGCTTTTTCTGGGTGATGACCTTGACGCATAAGTTCCACAATAATGCTACTACCCGCGATACGAATGACGGCTTCACCTAAACCAGTAGCGCAAGCGGCACCAACTTCGTTATCGACAAATAATCCTGCGCCAATAATTGGTGAGTCCCCTACCCTTCCAGGCAATTTATAAGCCCAGCCACTGGTGGTGCAAGCTCCTGACAAATTTCCTTCTTTGTCCATTGCAAGCATGCCAATCGTATCGTGATTTTCATGATTGATTGGCGGTCTATCAGGGTTTTGTCCTTCTTGCCATTTCATCCAAAGCCGCTTAGTGCCATGGGTGAGTAACTCGGTTTCCACAAATCCTTTTTCTAACGCAAATTGCTTGGCTCCAGCACCAACCAGCATTACGTGTGGCGTCTCTTCCATAACTTTTCGAGCCACGGAAATTGGGTTCTCAATATCTTGGAGATAGGCGACTGCACCACATTGGTGTTTATGATTCATGATGCAAGCATCAAGCGTGACATTACCGTCACGATCTGGCAAACCACCAATACCAACGCTCAAATTATTTGGGTCAGACTCAGTGACCCTCACTCCTGTTTCTACCGCATCAAGCGCAGATCCGCCTTCAATCAACTGCTTCCATGCAGCCTCATTAGCGACCATGCCGTGTTCCCAAGTCGAAATGACTATTGGTTTTTCCAACGTTGGGTTATCGCTATCACCTCGTGGATTTATTTCGCTTGCGTTACTCACAGATCTTGGCAGAATCATACCCAAACCAGCGGCTGCAGATAGATTAAAAAATGTTCTTCTTTTCATATGCTTAACTCAGATGACCAATCTAACATAAATGATGGATTCTTAAATAACCTACCTTAATTCCTGATGAATAAGTTCTTCTCTCATCCCATCTTTTATGGCGTACTCAGCGGATCAGTATATGTGGGAATGGAGTACCTATTTGAATTAAAATCTGAAGGACCATACCCTTTGAAAAAGGCACTACTAAGCTTTGTAGTAATGGGAGGCCTTTTTACAGTGCTAGGTTACTACAACCAGTATCAAAAGCGAAAGAAGGACGAAAAAGAGCGGAACAGCGAAGCAAAATAAGCTATCCAAGAATCCTAGTTTCAGGCCCTCATCAATCCACCTCATCCAGCCACATGAAAAACTCTTGCAGCTCTTGTGTGTGTTCACTGACCCAAGCTCGAGCTTCTTCACTGATCGGCTGGGAAGTATAGTTTGCAAAAGCTTCCAAATGTTCACTATTACCAATTTTCGAGAATAAGGGTATATAATACTGGGTGTAGAAATCATCTCTATTGCCTAAATCAAAGTCAGCTAAGGCTGTGAAAAGTTGTATGGCCCGAGACTGGTTTATTAGTCGAATATCGTTCAGACTGTCTTGCATTACTGCCGCCTCAATACTCGATAGTAACATCTCTGTGCCAAGAACTGTCTCATTACCACGGCCACTACCAACGTTGAGGGTAATCACATCATCTTCTATGGACACCCCTTGACTCCACAATCCTTCAATGGTAGTTGATGCCTTTTCCGCCAATTCGCTTTGTGGCATTAAGAGCAAGTAAAAATACAAGGGGAGCAAGGCCTCAAATCTCTTGCCTTGCATCAATTTCATACTTGCTAGTGCATGATGACTATTGGCGTGGTCTAGTCGATTTTTAATTGAATTTTCAAATGCACTGGCGGCATTCTCATAATCGCCAATACCATTGTATGTAACACCCAGATTGAACCAGAGTAGATAATAATCACCAAACCGTTTAATTGACTTTTTATACGTCTTTATGGCCTTCTTAGTATTGCCCTGATTATCATGTATAGTGCCGATGAGCATTACAGCCTGCACCCCACTTTCACTTTCTTCTTTACTTGCCTCCTTGGCATAATTCAGCGCCTCTTTATTATTACCTAATTGATAATAAGCCATCGCCACCTCATGATTGATGAATCCATCTTTCGGTTTAATTTCCAATGCCTTTTTATATTCGATCAGGGCCAACTCATAGCGCTCTTCATCATAGAGCACCATGCCTCGTGTCATGATCGAATTGAGCAACGAGTCTTGGGCCTTTAAAACCATTGGACACAACACAACAAAAAGAATCGCCAATCGCACCATATCCTAGTTGCGTTCTGGGATTTGTTTCAGTGTTTCAATGAGCAGCTTCCAATATTTATGTACCGAACTAATCTGACAGCGTTCGTCTGGAGAATGTGCCCCTTTGATGTTTGGACCAAATGAAATCATTTCCATATCTGGGTAATTGGTTCCAAGAATACCACACTCAAGACCAGCATGGCAGGCCATAACGTGTGGCTCATCATTGAAGAGATTACGATAAATCTCGGCCATAGTGGTAACGATTGCTGCACCTGGCTTAGGAGTCCAACCGGGATAATCACCAGAAAAATCAACACTCGCATCAATTTGCGCGAACACATTTTGAATCATCTGGACCTCATCCATTTTTTCGCTATCGAACGAGCTTCGAGTCAGGCATTGTACGCTATATGCTCCATCCTTAATGAGCACTCGAGCTAGATTATTTGAAGTCTGCACCAAACCATCAATATCTGGACTCATCCTGTATATCCCGACAGGGCAAGCGTAGATAGCTCGAAGCAAGTTTTGCGCATCCTGATCAGACAGAACTGAGTCAAATGCATCGGAGGTTTTGAGACTAACCATCAACTCTGGATCGGTGGTTGCGTGCTCTGCTTTCAACGTTTCGAAAAGCGATGCAACTTGATTCTTCATCGCTTCTGACTTTGCACTTGAAACACATATCTGAGCAACGGACTCACGCGGAATGGCATTTCTCAAGCTTCCACCATCGATGGAGTGAACCTTAATGCCACACGATTCGTGCAATGACCATAAAATTCTGTTCATGAGCTTATTGGCATTGCCTCGTCCACGATGAATATCCATACCACTGTGACCACCGGTTAGGCCATTTACGGTCAATGTGAAAAACGCGTGATCTGCACCTACAGGTTCAACAGTATATGCTCCTGAAGCTGTAACATCAATACCTCCCGCACATCCAATGGTGAGTTCATCGTCATCTTCTGTGTCGAGATTAAGCATGATTTCACCCTCGAGCAAGCCGCCTTTGAGGCCCATTGCTCCTGTCATTCCTGTTTCCTCGTCAATGGTAAACAACGCTTCAATCGCAGGGTGGGCAATATCGTTTGAACTCAATATAGCCATAATCGATGCGACCCCAATTCCATTGTCGGCACCAAGTGTGGTGCCCTCAGCCTTAACCCAATCACCATCCACATACATTTTTATTCCTTCAGAATCAAAGTCAAAATCTATATCCGCATTCTTTTGATGCACCATATCGATGTGGCTTTGCATCACGATGGTCTTCCTCGTCTCCATGCCTGTAGTAGCAGGTTTTTTGATAATAATGTTACCCACCTCATCCACGTACGTAGGTAATCCAAGCGATTCTCCAAAGGATCGTATGAAATCTATTACTCGCTCTTCTTTTTTACTTGGTCTTGGTACCGCATTTAAATCAGCGAAATGATTCCACATAGACCGTGGTTCAAGACGTCTTAATTCGTCACTCATAGTTTAATACTTTAATTAAAACAACAACCGGAGCGCAATGTTAGTGCTTACGCATCAAGAAACAACATAGCTACCTGAATCAAGAAGCCAAGAGTGAAGAGTACCGCACCAATCACTAAGGCTTGCTGTCTTGTTTCGTTGCGATCGATGAGGCGGGTAACCAATGGTGCTGAGATTTTTGTGGCAATGAAGTTACGAATGTGTTTGAAAAAGATTAGAAATACTGTATATACTGTAAAAGCTATTCCTAAGACCAGTACGAATTGCATGAATTCTTCTGGAGTTAAGCCACTATCAAGCCGGTAACTATATCATATGCGCCAAGGAAGAATGCATAACCAAGAATTACCATCATCAATAATGTGATAGGTAGTTCGGTGAAATCGCTTTAAGCCCTCTTCAAATCGCTCCAGCGCGGCTTTACCGGGGAACTCAGGAGCAGCAAACTAAAATGAAAGAAACTGAAATGTAATACCAATAAGCGCAATCTATTTCATAGCATGGCTTGAATTTGTTCTTTCACCGCAATTGTATTCGGACCAATGGTTTTGTGCACATATCCTGCATCGGTTAGTTCATTCAAGAGTAATGCTTTGTCGTGATCTTCCAAGTGAAATTCTTCGAATGCTATAGCCAATGGTTGAGGTTGTGCATTTAGGAAGAGCCTTACTACCTCAGCGTCATAACCCTCTGCATCTATCATTAGCAAATCAATTTTCTTCAGGTTATTACGATCAATTAAAGACTGCGCATTAGTTGTTTTGACTGTGGTACAATCAATCCAATCTTCTGGACTTTCTGGCACTTCAATACCAAACTTCGAGGCTCTTCGGTTCACGGTTCCATTTTTAAATAAATCCAGAAGCGAAGTACGATCAAACCGAGCCAAACCAGTTGCCCAACGCATCTTTGTAAAAGCTATGTTGTACAAATCCATGGCTCCGTTTTCCTTACCTAGAGCTAAGTTTTCAATGACAATGTTGTCGTGTTTTCGGTATAGCGGTCGAAGCTTGTTTTCAACCAGCCAAGACTGGGGTTCGAGTAACACCCCCGCCCATCGATAGCGCTTAATAAATTTATGCACAGGATCGTGGGTAATACCATCATTGGCTCCAATTTGAACTAACTGAAAGTTCGTGGTGGATTTTGAAAATTGATCCAAAAACGCTTCAATTGACCCAGGCCTTGGATTAAAGAAATACCGAATTCCAAAAAGATACATCGCATTGTTTGAGGCACTCAATGATGCCAGTGAAACTTCCCAAACCTCTCTAAAGATCTTTTTAAGTCGGTGCATACTATTCTAGTCTTGTCGTTTAAAAATCCAGTCTCGAAATTAAACCAATCGAATGCTTGAGCAACAGGCCTAGATTTGATGTGTGAAGCCATTTCGTTTTAAACAGTTTGAAGTGATGCAGCATCCAAAGGTTTTTAAGGTTGGAACTGATGCGTGTATACTGGGAGCATTGGCTAGAATTGGTGAGGCCACATCAATTCTAGATGTAGGAACAGGGTCAGGAGTAGTTGCACTAATGTGTGCACAACGAAACTCGAAAGCTAAAATACTTGGTGTTGACTCGAATCATTTCTCTGTGGAATTAGCCACTAAGAACTTCAGCGATTCTATTTTCTCGGATCGCTTGTCATGTCGCAACCTTGACCTGCTTGCGGATGTGTTGCCCCATTTAAAGTTCGATCATATCATTTGCAACCCTCCTTTCTTTGCAAACGGAATTCAAAGCATTAATAACCATAAAGCACAAGCCAGGCATGAGTCAGAAAATGGTCTTAGCCGGTTTCTGGCGAAATTTCAAAGCCTCTTAACCAACACTGGTAAAATCACAATGATATTGCCTCAAAACCGGATGCAGGAGTGCGCGGAAATGGCACAAATACGGCAGCTTTTTGCGAGTGCGTTGATCCATATCCGCCCATTCAGCCATCGTCCTCCAAACAGAATAGTTATAGAGCTTGCAAAATCCAATCAAAAATCAGTGGAAAGAGATTTTACCCTCTATCAATCGGAGCAACTGCTGAGCAAACAAGCTACTTACCTCTTAGAACCGTTTTATCTTCACCTTTAAAATGGTGAATCAAATGCTTGACTATGCAGTGACACGGGTGAGAGATCGTGCAGTGACTAAAGATTTAGTGCAAGAAACATTTTTCGTAGCTCTAAGATCTAAGGAATCATATCGAGTCGAATTGGCAGAAAAAAAAACTGACTCTATTTGATACTGCGCAGTAGAATTCTTTACTACTACAAAAAGAAAAAAGAAGTGCTTGAATCTCAAATGAGCACCTCACAGGAGGATGATGAATCTTCCGCTTTTATGGAAAATAGCCAGTGGAATTTGGAGCGCGCCCCTAAAACTTGGGCTCCTGATAAGATGTATGAATCAGAAGAGTTTATGAGTGTTTTAAGCGATTGTACTAGGAATTTATCAGAGATGCAGAACGCGGTGTTCACTATGAAATATCTCGATGGTGAGGATTCTGACACCATCTGTAAGGCATTAGACATAACATCTTCCAACTACTGGGTTTTAGTGCACAGAGCCAAACTTCAATTAAGAAGGTGCCTTGAAATTAACTGGATGTCATGATCAGCTGTAAAAAAGCCGCGGAATACTGTCAGCTAAGCGAAGAGAACAAATTATGGTTATATCAATGAATTCAGCTGCGCTTTCATTTGGCCATTTGCAAAATGTGCAAGGCCTGTTAAGAGCAGAGTGCTTGGATCGCCAAGGTTTCTAAAAAAATTTCTGCTACGGATTCCTACACAAATGATGAGAAGGAAGATTTGAAAAAGATGTTAAACAATGAGTTTAATAATTAAATAGAAAGACAGTGATTAGTCCTCATCGTCACCGACCACATCATCATCTCCATATTTTTCTTCGAAATCCTCTCTAACATCATCCTTCAATGTACCATCATCATCATAATCGTCATCATCATCAATGATTTCTTGGGCGCGTGCCTTCGTCATCTTTAAGAGGTAAACCTTCTCGTCAGTCTCAAAACGTAGGGCAGAAATCATTTCACCTTTATATGGAAATCGAATAAGCTCATCAACGAAACCTTCAGGATACTCGAGCTTTATCTGTTGTTGAAGTTCTTGACTTATCTTAACGAATTCAGTGATCACTTTTGGTTTCTGTGTTTCCATTGGCCAAGAGTTTATTCTTATTTATTCGTACAAATATGTGGTTGATTTTAATTTGAAGCCATTCATACCAAAGAATTAATATTTGAGAGAGCAATGCTTAAACTCATATCACATACAAAATGATTCTTGAAATTGTCTAGAGTTATCTTCGCGATGCATGAACGATGAAGGGGTAAGAATCAATAAATATCTGAGTGAGTTGGGCATTTGTTCGAGACGGGAAGCCGAACGCTGGATTGAACAGGGGCGTGTGCATGTCAATAGGAAGGTTCCAACCATGGGCCAGAGAGTCCTTAAAAAAGATGAAGTGCGCGTTGATGGGCGTGTTGTATCCAAACCCGCAGAGCCTGAGATTTACATTGCCCTAAACAAACCACCAGGCATTGTTTGCACTACCGACCCAACAGAGCCTGACAATATTGTGCAATTTGTAAACTACCCAAAAAGAATCTTTCCCATAGGGAGGCTTGATAAGCCAAGCGAAGGTTTAATTTTCCTTACCAGCGATGGTGATATTGTCAACAAAATACTACGAGCTGGCAATAATCATGAAAAGGAATACGAAGTACAGGTTGACAAAGCCATCACGGATGAGTTCATAAACAAAATGATCAATGGCGTACCCATCTTAGGTACGATGACGAAGAAGTGCAAAGTCATAAAAATAGATTCACATCGATTTAGAATTACGCTCATACAAGGCATGAATCGGCAAATCAGAAGAATGTGCGAGTACCTTGGTTACAACGTGATGAAATTGAAGCGAATGAGAATCATGAACGTATCACTTGACATTCCGCAAGGAGATTGGCGAGATTTGACCAGCGGAGAATTGGACACGATCATGGCTCTTACCAAAGCCTCTGAGAAGACCAGTAATAAGGGAAGTAAGTCGAGCTCAAAATCAACTCCAATAGGAAATCCACCGAAAAAATCCAAACCTAGATTTGACCCAAGAAATAAACCAGGGTCGATTACGAGAAAGAAGAACACGAATAACAAATCAAGAAAAAAGAGAAAATGAGTTGGAACACAGAAACGTATGATAAAGACAAATCACGCTTGACAAAAACCTTCGAATTCAATGACTTCATAGAGGCTTGGGGGTTCATGTCACGTGTGGCGATTTTAGCAGAAAAACATAATCATCACCCGAATTGGCAAAATGTGTACAAGACGGTCGAAATA
>JALRDM010000287.1 GCA_023262195.1 Salibacteraceae bacterium
GTCTGGTGTCGTTGAGCTCAGCTATGAAATCGGTCCAAGCGTCATGGTCGGCTGGGCTTATTTGTGTATCGTGCAGACGCTTTACAGTAAAGCTTTCCGGACCAGCTAATTGGGTCAATTCGCCTCGGTGCAATTTATGGATGGTCACGGTATAATCGCCAGGCAGCACCAACGCACCCCAATCGGGCGAACCATATCGCCCAGCATCGCGTTCTTTCAATTGCACGGGCGAGGTAGGCTCCATGCGGTAATTCCAAACGCTTTGGTTGAGGCCTTTTTTACCTTTTTCGGTATAGCGGTTCACCACATTGCCATCGGCATCCTTGATTTCGAATAGGAGGTAGGGCTTTTGCTCCAAGTCTTCCGCGCGCAGTTTATCCAAATCGGGATACACCACATCGCCACCGTCTTTGCGGGCTTTCTTTTCTGCTGCCCTGCGCTCGTCCTGGATGGTTTTCATATTGTCACCCAAATAATAGGTGATCACCGCGCCAATAGGTGGATTGTCTGTCGTAAAAAATGCTTCGCCTTGCGAGGATTTTCCTCGGGTTCCCAATGGGTTGGTTTGGTTGAAAATCAACGCGTCTTTGATCGGCAAGATGTGCGCATCTTTTCCAGTGGTATCTGCCATGTGGCGCAGCGGTGCATAGTTGTCGAGGATGTAAAATCCGCGACCAAAAGAAGCCAGTACCAAGTCGTTTTCACGCTCTTGAATTTCCATATCCCGAATGGCGATGGTGGGCAATCCACCTTTGATCTGCACCCATTTTTTGCCGCCATCGGTGGTGACAAATACTCCATACTCGGTTCCAGCAAATAGGATGTTTGGGTCGATGTGGTCTTGTCTCAGCGTATACACCGCGCCTTTTTCAGGCAGGTCGCTGCTGATGCTCGTCCATGAAGTTCCCTTGTTGGTGCTCTTCAAAATATAAGGCTTGAAATCGCCTTGTTTGTGGTTGTTGAATACGGCATATACCGTGTTTGCATCTTTTTGATCGGCTCTGATGTCCATCACATAAGTGTTGGCCGGTATGCCCTGGAAGGAGTTGAGCTTTTTCCAAGATTGACCGTTGTCTTCGGTCACATGGATCAATCCATCGTCTGTGCCAGCGTAGAGCAGTCCATCTTGCACAGGCGATTCGTTCAGCGACACGATATTTCCATAAATCGAGGTGCTTTTATGCAAGGCCACCGCATCGGGTCCCCAAGTGGTGCCCATCACTTTGAGCGTATTACGGTCAATTTGCTGGCTCAAGTCTTCGGAGATTACTTTCCACGTGTTGCCACGGTCATCGCTTCTAAAAACCTTGTTTGCCGCGAAATAGAGGCGTTTGTGGTCATGCGGGCTAATGATCAAGGGTGCGTCCCAATTCCAGCGGTAGGCGTCTTCGCCTTTGCGCTCAATGGGCTTGATGTTTACGCGTTCGCCAGTGGCTTTGTTGAAACGCACCAACCAACCGTATTGCGCTTGGCTATACACGATGTTTGGATCGGTCGGATCCACCTGCGGCTCAAATCCATCGCCACCGCGGGTGATGTACCAATCAAAGTTGCTGATGCCGTGCGCATTGGTCGTGCGCGAAGGTCCGCCAATGGTATTGTTATCCTGCGTGCCGCCATACACGTTGTAAAATGGCTCGTCATTATCAATCGCCACACGATAAAACTGGGTGAGGTTTAAGTTTTGGTAGAATTTCCAATTAGAAGCGCCATCCCAAGTCTCGTACAATCCGCCATCGCAGCCCACCAACCAATGATCGGTGTTGCTGGGATTGATCCACATGGCGTGATTGTCCACGTGTTTGCTCTTTTCTCCCGTCTTCTTAAAGGTTTTGCCGCCATCTTCGGTATGGTGCAGCCAAGTGTCCATAGAAAATACGCGGTTTACATTCTTCGGATCGGGGATGAGCTCCACGTAATAGTTCCCACTCGTAAAGTAATCCGATTGGCGATTCCAGCTTTCGCCCATATTGTCTGAGCGATAAAACCCACCGTGTTCTTTGTCAAACCCTTCTACCATGGCATAAACCACATCGGAGTCGGCAGGGGATACGGCTAAGGCAATGCGCCCCAAGTCTCCGCTGGGCAATCCTTTGTTGATTTTGCGCCAGTTTTCACCGCCATCCGTGGTTTTGTAAATAGCCGACTCGGGGCCACCACTCAAGTAGGTCCATGTGTGGCGCCTGCGTTGGTGTGCTGCGGCATACATCACTTTTGGATTTCGCGGATCCATCCACAGGTCTGAAAAACCGGTGTGTTCGCTAACATCCAATATTTTCTCCCAGTTCTCGCCACCATCGGTGGTTTTGTAAATCCCTCGATCGCCACCAGCACTCCAGAGCGGACCATAAGCCGCTACATACACTTCATCAGAGTTGCCAGGCGTAACGATGATTTTGGCGATGTGCTCGGAGTTTTCTAGGCCCATGTTTTTGAATGACTTGCCATCGTCTAAGCTCTTGTAGATACCATCGCCATAGGCTACGCTGCGCTGGTTGTTGTTTTCGCCCGTACCCACCCACACGGTGTGCTCATTATTCGGGTCGATGGTTACGCAGCCAATGGAGTAGGAGCCATAGTTGTCAAAAATGGGGGAGAAGGTATTGCCGTGGTTGGTGGTTTT
>JALRDM010000292.1 GCA_023262195.1 Salibacteraceae bacterium
CCATCCAAAGTGCGCTTTGCGCTGATAATGCCTTTACTCACCGATTGTCCTAGTTCCTTGGTACCTGGCGCACCAATAACCACTACTTCGTCACCTTCGCGTGCCTCATCTGAACTGTTAAGTATTGGGAGCGCGGTAAGCCCGCCAGCACGTACTTTGATTAACGCCAAGTCATGCTTTTCAGATGAAGTTATAAGGTCGGCCGCAAGCATAATTCCATTGGAGAATTGAACATCAATGAGTTTGGCACCGTCAATGACATGGTGATTCGTAACAATGTAACCATCACTGGAAACCACCACTCCACTTCCGTGTCCTTGGTTTTGATCAATCAACACCGTTACTGAAGCATTCATCGCCAGCTCAATTACGTCACCAAACTCTTCCATAGGTTCGAGTTTCACCTTGGCAATGGTAATTTCATCGACATTAGTTCCTTCATTGCTGTCGCTGTTTATACTGTCTGCCAATGTTGACTCTTTCTCAACTCCTTGAATGGTTTGGGCAAATGTCGAATCTTGAGAAATAAACAAATAAAAGTTGTCCATGATGGCGTTGACGAACTCTTCAGAAACTACACTTGACCCGAATTGATACTCGCTGGATACGTCTTGTTTGAGAATGATCTTCTTGTCATATCGGTCAAAAAGCTGCCAATTGACACGCATTTCTGATTTATATCTGTTTCCACTGCCTTGAATAATTCCAAAGTGCTCTACTCTACCACCAATAAGAATGTCAGGATTTTGAGGCTTCGAGTTGCCTGTATCGAATAAATCATCGCTGGATTGACCGTAGGTATCCAGTCCCATTTGTCGAATAACTTTGTCAAATTCGCGCGTTTTAGACTCGATCTGGATTTCCTCATCATAGCGATATTTCCAGCGGGTATTCGCCCCTATGTCACTTCCATACTCAATACCAGAAACGATCTTTTCTACGCTCACAATCAAAGACTCTGGATTCTTAAGCTTGGGAAGCTTTCGTTTTAAAACACAGTTGATCTCTTCTTTTCTTTTAGAGTTCAGATCAAAGCGAAACGTTTCCGTCTCATAACCCTCAGCCGTTATCTCTATGATATGTTCTACGATGCCTTTTCGCTCATTGAAACCAAGCCGAATTAACTCGTAATCTTCGACTAATCCCAGCTTTTCTCCATTGAGTACAACCTTGGCTTTTGACTTTGGCGAAGCATCAATACGCACTTTGATATCTTGCCCAAAAGCAAGAAAAGCACAGCACAGTAAAACCAATAAAATCGGGAGTCTCATCACTCCTCTTAGGCGAGGACTTCTTTTACTCGGTCTGCAGCTTCTTGAAGTAAGATGGCCGACTGAACCTTTAAACCTGAGTTGTCGATGATCTCTTTTGCCTCAGCAGCGTTGGTACCTTGAAGTCTCACAATGATTGGCACGGGTATCTCACCAATGTTTTTATAAGCATCCACCACACCTTGTGCAACTCGATCACACCTTACGATTCCTCCAAAAATATTAATGAGGATGGCCTTCACATTTTCGTCCTGAAGAATGATTCGGAATGCGTTCTCCACACGTTCTGCATTGGCAGTACCGCCTACGTCAAGGAAGTTGGCGGGTTCTCCACCACTAAGCTTGATCATATCCATGGTTGCCATGGCAAGGCCAGCGCCATTCACCATGCAGCCCACATTACCATCGAGCTTAACATAATTTAAATGGAACTTATCCGCTTCTACTTCCGTTGGATCTTCCTCTGAAAAATCACGCATTTCAGCGTAGTCTTTGTGTCTGAAAAGGCTGTTTCCATCAAGGGTAACCTTCGAGTCAACCGCCATGATTTTATCATCGCTTGTCTTCAATACAGGGTTAATCTCAAACATAGAAGCATCGCAACCAACGTAAGCATTGTAAAGTGATGTCACGAATTTCACCATCTCCTTGAATGCATTTCCTGACAAACCGAGGTTGTAGGCCACTTTTCGCGCTTGAAAAGGCATTAACCCAACTCCTGGATCAATTTCTTCTTGAAAAATAAGTTCTGGAGTCTCTTCAGCCACGGTTTCGATATCCATACCACCTTCGGTACTATACATAATCATGTTTCTGCCCGTAGATCGGTTTAACAACACGCTCATGTAAAACTCGCTTGTTTCACTTTCGCCAGGATAATAAACATCCTGTGCAATCAATACTTTGTTCACTTGCTTTCCTTTCTCCCCGGTCTGTAATGTAACCAGCACATTCCCTAAAAGATTTCGCGAAATTCGCTCCACATCATCAAGTGACTTGGCCAGCGCCACACCATTTTGGTCGATGCCTTTAATCTTTCCTTTTCCACGACCACCAGCATGAATCTGAGCCTTTACAACCCACCATCCAGTACCTGTCTCCTCTTGCAATTGCTTGGCTGCAGACACCGCTTCTTCTGGGGTGTTTGCAACTTTTCCTTCTTGTATTCTTACGCCAAAGCTTTTGAGAATTGACTTTCCTTGGTATTCGTGCAGATTCATAGTGTTATTTCAGTGTTGAATGTTGAATTAAATAGCGGTCAAATGTAGCGGTTAGCCCTGAAGCTAGCAAGCTACGATCTAGAGTAAATTACGGCAGCATAGCCTTGAAAGAATCATAAGATTCTGGCGCAAAGTATTCAGTTGAACAACCTTTCTCCGCAGCAAGGGCTTGAATGTCCTCCACTCGATTCTCAGGATTTGGGTGGGTGCTCAAAAATTGAGGAGTTCCTGAAGTAAGCCCTGCTGAATCCAGTTTTTGAAAGAACACAGACGCCCCATCGCAACGATAATCTGTGTCAGCTAAATAGTCTACAGAGAATGCATCTGCCTCTGACTCATCGGTTCGACTGAATTTCAAAGCAGCACCAGTGCTCGCCACTTGTGCCAAGACGGTTTGAACGGCACTTGGGTCTTCACCCAAAGCAGCAAAAAGCAAAAATTGCAATCCATTATTCTTAACCATCTGCTTTACCGAGTGCCTTTGATCAGCGTGAGCAATTTCATGCCCCATGACACCCATCAAGTCATCTTCTTTTTCCAAAAACTTAATGAGCCCTGTGTAGAAATACATTTTACCTCCCGGAGCGGCAAATGCGTTTAAAACATCCGCATCGATGATGTGCACTTTATAGTCAAACATGTCATCATGCGTTAATTGCCCCGTGGCAATAATCTTGTCACACATCCCTTGCAAATAATTGATTGCATCACCGTGTGTTGCTTCATCGAGAAGAGGATATTCATCAGGGTTATCTAGAATCTCAGCGTGCAATTGGTTGCCCAAAGCCACATCATCTTCTGGGTCAAAAATCAAATCTATGGGCGGGGTACTCTCTTTACAACTGATTATAAGGAGCATTAATAGGGCATATAGTGGAAATCTCCTAGACATTATCTGAAATTATTTATTGGGCATAAAACAAGAAAAACTCTAGAGACCTAACAATGTATCGCTGAAATAGAATAGAGAGATGTTTATTTGCCCAAGTATGCGGTTATTACCTTGGATATATAGTAGCTTTTTGACAGCCTTACATGCGCTTTACACCTTGGTGCAGCCGAGTATATTTTCTGCAGAATTACCCATAGGCGAGCGCAACCACGTCATCGATGCTGATTACACAGAAACGTTTTATCTCAGTAGAAAAATGTTTGCAGAATTCGCGAGGAGGCCTCTAACCACTTGGATTGTAGATGCTTTCAACTATTTTGACATTCCGCTGAAACGCAGTGTAGTATTGGTGGAATACCTTGGAGTATTCTTGACCTTACTACTGCTCTTCTATCTATCCAAGCGATTGACCAAACAATCAACTGCTGCTTATGCCACTGTATTTTTGTTCGCCTCATCCTATTGGTTCATCCATGCCTTCTTTTCGGGTCTATACGCGTATGACGAACCTTGGCAGTACACCTTTTTGTTCGCCAGCCTGCTTGCACTGAGTTATCACCGTTGGTGGCTTTTTTCAGGGTTATTTTTAGTCGCACTGGTTGCAAGAGAGTCTACGCTCCTTTTGTTGCCAGGAATATTCTTCCTTTTAATCATAAAGAAACCATGGGTTTCGAAGGTCAATGTCGCCACCACACTCAAGACCATGTGGGTTGTTCCTGCGTATGCATTGTTCTTATTTGTCATTATAAGTTCATTGGATATTGCAGAGGACTCTGCTGAATACATGTCAAATGAGCGTTTTAAACATTTGCGCTATTCCTTTGCCAATTGGCCCATAGCAATTGACACGGTCACTTCATTTATTCTAGCCATTGTCTTTCCTATCTCTGTGTTGTCGGTCCGAAATGTAATGACAAACAAACTCGAAGATGATGGCTGGATTAAGGCGTTTTGGATGAGTCTCATCCTGAACACAATTATCACCTTTACCATGACCCTCGGCAGGGAAACAAGAATTTTCGCGCAGCCATTGGTCTTATTATGGCCTTTTCTCGGTTACTATTTCATTCAGTTTTTCAAATTGATAGACAATAAGAAACCCCAAATAAACATCCCAAAAACGCTTTTAGCCATCGGTTTAGCTACCATTGCGATCTATATTATCCATCTTTATTTTCTTGAAGTATTTTGGCCTACCGACACCAGATATGTTAAAGGTTTTCAGCGTTATGGATACTTCACAGCTTGCGCTGCATTATTCATCGCTGCGGGCGTATACTTTATCAAACGATACCAAACTCCGCTTCCATTCAATTTAGGGTTTTATCTAGCAACGAGCATTTTGGTGATCTATCTAGGTAACGCTCAAATTGGGTATAAATTCAAACCGCTGTATGCTCAGATTGACGCATTCATCGAAAAACACGACCCGAATGCCCTGTTGATTGCATCAACCAACTTCCCTCATCTGGTAGAGAATCATTTTATAGGACGCACCGCGGTGTTTGGAGCCAATCTCAACCACCGATCAAATTACCTTCAAATGCTTGAGTTAATCGATGAACACCAGGGAAACATCGTTTTTGCCGAGCTTGAGCCAGCAGTGCAATATCCTGCACCATACGTTCTTTCTGCACATAAAAATGTCTCTGCGATAGAGCAGTTTGGTGATACACGAGTATTGCTGATCAACAACACATCGGAGCATCAAGATGCCGTGAAGTTTTCATTGAATACAGAGACAAACGAATTCTCAAAACATGATCCTTGGGACAAGGCATTGCACTATTCGGGAAATGCTGAGTACGGACCAACCTTAAAATTGACCAAGGGCGAATTGGGTCTAGAACGTCTAGTTTCCT
>JALRDM010000048.1 GCA_023262195.1 Salibacteraceae bacterium
CAACAATGATTTCACCCGTGGCTTTATTCATTCCTTTTTCGTCCACTCCTGTACCAGACCATTCTAATTCAACCCCAATTTCTTTGAATGATAACTCTACAAACTCCCTCACTGGAATGGTTTTTCCAGTAGCCAGCACAAAGTCTTCGGGTTCATCTTGCTGAAGCATCATCCACATGCCCTCCACATAATCTTGTGCATGGCCCCAATCACGCTTTGCGTCAAGGTTACCCAAGTACAATTTCTTTTGAAGTCCGAGTTTGTACTTCGCTACTGCTCGAGTGATTTTTCTAGTTACGAATGTTTCACCTCTCAAAGGAGATTCGTGGTTGAATAAAATGCCATTGCAAGCAAAAATGCCGTAAGCTTCTCGGTAGTTTTTGCAAATCCAGAAGGCGTAAAGCTTGGCTACCGCGTAAGGGCTTCGAGGATAAAATGGTGTGGTTTCACTTTGAGGAACTTCCTGCACCAATCCGTATAACTCAGAGGTAGATGCTTGGTAGAATTTGGTCTTCTTTTCTAGACCTAGAATTCGGATGGCCTCCAAAATTCTCAGTGTGCCAATGGCATCGGCATTTGCAGTGTACTCTGGAGTTTCGAACGATACCTTAACGTGGCTTTGTGCAGCCAGATTGTAGATTTCATCCGGCTGAGTTTCCTGAACAATGCGTATCAAGTTGGTGCTATCAGTTAGGTCACCGTAATGTAACCTGAATTTTAAGTTCTTTTCGTGTGGATCTTGGTAAAGGTGATCGATGCGCTCGGTATTAAACAAACTGCTTCTGCGCTTTACCCCGTGTACGGTGTATCCCTTTTCCAATAATAGTTCTGCCAGATAAGCTCCATCTTGACCTGTAACTCCTGTGATTAGTGCGGTTTTTGACATAGATTGTGCGAAGGTAATACCTCTTTACGTTGTTTTTTAAAGCAGGTTCGTTTACTGAACGATAAACCAGTTATTTAGCAGATTCTCTTTGTTGTATTGCATCTCCTCTCCAGTGACGTGATCCTTCACTAGTTTACCTGCGGCTTTAGCAATGGCGTGACCAGCTCCAGTATCCCACTCCATGGTAGGGCCAAACCGTGGATAGATGTCAGCAACACCCTCAGCCACCAAGCAAATCTTGAGGCTCGAGCCCATGGAGGCAAATTCAATCTCACCTTTTTCCTTTTTAAGCTCATCCACAAACGCCTGCGTTTCATCGCTGAAGTGGCTTCGGCTTGCCACCACGATATATGGTTCGGTAGGTTTTGATTTAGGTATAGCGGTGGTGTTTTCGAGAATCGAATCAACGGAGGCAGTAGGCTCGACATTTTCTGCCACCCAAGCTCCGTTGCCCACATCGCCCACGAAAAGCTTCTTCAACACTGGCGCGTATATGATTCCATAAATAGGAAGCCCACTCTCAATGAGGGCAATGTTTACGGTGAATTCTCCATTTTTCTTCACAAACTCTTTGGTTCCATCAAGCGGATCTACGAGCCAAAATTGATTCCAATCCTTTCTCTCCGCATAATCCATATGCTTGCCCTCTTCGCTTAAAATTGGAATATCCGTTTGCTCTAAAAATGACATGATTGCCAAGTGACTCTTTTTATCTGCCTCGGTCAATGGACTTTCATCGGCTTTGGTTTCCACTTCAAAATCAAGCGCATAAACCTGCATGATTTCTTCTCCGGCCTTCAACGAGGCCTCAATAAGCAGTCGTTCAAATTTCATGTTGCAATGATGGGAAATATTCATCGCACTTTTTGTGACTTGGAAAGAGGTTTTACTCAATCAAAAGTTTGCTTGTAGTGAAGCTTTCTCCGATGGTAATCGTCATCATATAAACACCTGGTGGTAGTTCTTTCAACTCAACGGTGGTTTGTTCACTGTTTGAAAGATTAAAAGCTTCCGTCAGAACCACTTTCCCATTCACATTATAAACCCTCAATTGATGCAATCCAGACCGGCTTGATAGAAGGTTCACTTCATTGTTTGCTGGGTTTGGAAATACATCAACCACTAGTTTTTGCACTTCTGAAATGCCCACAAACTCAATCTCAGTTATGGTAATGAATGCTTGATACTTGCAGCCATTCTCTGCAAAATACTCTACCGAGTATGTACCTATACTATACACGTCTATCGAGGCAGTAGTATCGCCCGTACTCCACACATATCCATACCCACTAAGTACGCTCAACGTCACAAATCCATTTTGTTGTTGAGAGAAAATGATACCTGTTTGTATGGGTGTTTCAACCACTTCGAGTGAGTCTATCAATGTATCGCAATGCCCAAACACGGTAACGCTGTATTCGCCCGCGCTATCAATGAGTAATGATGATGTGGTATCGCCCGTGCTCCACAAATAAGTGGCATACGGTTGTGCTACCGATTTAATGAAGGAATTAGTTCCACAGATATTGGTGTCTGGGCCGAGATCTAATACCGGTTGTGGAAATATCCAAACAAGGTCTGAAATGGTATCCGTGCCAGTTGCCCACGAATGGTAGATGAGGGTAACGGTAAACCAGCCAGCATCAGAAAATACATGGCTTGGGTTAAATTGGGTTGATGAATTTGACGCCCCTGAGCCCGGATCTCCAAAATCCCATTCAACGGAATCCACATTATTCAAATTGGTGGTGAACACTGTTGGCTCTCCTTCGCATTCGCCCTCATAAGTGAAGCTTGCAGCGCTTCCGAGTTTAATGAAATTGGGCAGACCAAATAC
>JALRDM010000100.1 GCA_023262195.1 Salibacteraceae bacterium
TTGTGTATCCCTTTTCTGCCAGATCGAGCGCGGCCTTCTTTGCCTGCGTGAGTTGCAATTCTCGACTAACTACTACTTCATCAATGCCCTTTCTCAGGTATCCAAGTTCAAATGCCTCATGTGCCGATGTGGCCACTTTGGCTTGTGCAATAGTCATAAGCCGATGCCTGAACTGATTGGTTCGGATATCTCCGTCTCTCAACTCATCTGAAAGCCGAACGGCAAATTCCTTGGTACCGCCACCGCCCGGAATCACCCCAACGCCAAACTCTACCAATCCCATGTAAAGCTCTGCGTTGGCAACTACCTTATCGGCATGCATACTCAATTCACAAGCTCCACCCAGCGCAAGATTATGCGGAGCGCTCACTACGGGAATACTCGAATAACGCATGCGCATCACTGTGTTTTGAAATTGTCGAATGGCAAAATCAAGCTCATCATACTCTTGCTCGGCAGCCATCATAAAAATCAATCCCACATTTGCCCCAGCACTGAAATTCCCTCCTTCGTTATAAACCACCACGCCTTCGTAGTCACTTTCGGCCATGTCAATGGCTTTATTTAAGCCTTGAAGTACATCGCCTCCGATGGTGTTCATTTTGGTATGGAATTCAACATTTAATATGCCGTCTCCTAGATCTGTGATGGTTGTACCTGAGTTTTTCCACAATACGTTTTGATGCTTTGCAATCATTAGGCTCACAGTACCATCTTGGCCAGGCATGTCCGTATAAGACTCGCTGCTTTGATCCCAAAACTGTCTTTTACCATCATGAATTCGGTAAAATGATTTCCCACCAAGTTCGACCATTTTTGTGATCCATGCGGCAGCTTTGAAACCTTGTTCTTGTAATTCTTTTAGTCCTTGTTCGAGGCCAATTGCGTCCCAAGCTTCAAATGGTCCAATCTCATATCCAAATCCTGCCATCATAGCGTCATCCAATCGATAGATTTCATCGCTTACTTCTGGAATTCGGTTGGCTACATAGGCGAAAATAGAGGAGAAGTGGGCTCTGTAGAAATCACCGGCTTTGTCCTTAAAGTTGTAAAGGAACTTGATACGATCTCCTAGGTCATCGATGCCTTTGGCTGCTTCTAATGAGGCAAATTTTGGCTTTGTACGTGACTCATATTCTAATGAATCCAGATTAAGAACCAGTATTTCTCGATTGCCTTTATCGTCTTTTGTTTTCTTAAAAAAACCTTGCTTGGTTTTATCACCGAGCATTTTATTCTCTACCATCGATTGGATAAAAGCTGGAATCTGAAACTGGTCAGACATCTCATCATCGGCCACATTTTTCTTTACACCATTAGCAACGTGAACCAATGTGTCAAGCCCAACAACATCCGTTGTGCGGAAGGTAGCTGATTTGGGTCGGCCAATTACTGGTCCGGTAAGCTTGTCAATTTCATCAACGGTATATCCTTTTTCTTTTACATGATGAAATAACCACATGATGCTAAACACTCCAATTCTATTTGCTATGAATGCAGGAGTGTCCTTACACCACACAGTGGTTTTACCCAAAAAGCGTTTTCCGTAATCCATCAGGAATTCTAGTACTTCAGGGTCAGTTTGTGGACCAGGAATGATTTCTAGAAGTTTGAGGTATCGTGGCGGGTTGAAAAAGTGTGTCCCGCAGAAGTGCTTTTGGAAGTCTTCACTTCGCCCTTCGCTCATCATATGAATTGGAATTCCAGATGTATTGGAGGTAATGAGTGTGCCGGGTGTTCGGTACTGCTCTACTTTTTCAAATAAGCTTTGCTTAATGTCTAGCCGCTCAATGATCACTTCCATGACCCAATCACAATCTTTTATTCGATGAAGATCATCATCAAAATTGCCTGTCTTAATATTTGAAGCGAACGATTTTGAATAGATAGGAGAGGGGTTGCTCTTGAGCGCTGTTTGTAAGCTTTCGTTTACAATGCGATTTCTTACTGCTGTGTCTTCGAGCGTCAAACCTTTTGCCTCCTCTTTTTCTGTGAGGCCATTGGGCACAATGTCCAACAATAAAACCTCAACACCAATGTTGGCAAAGTGACATGCGATGCGTGAGCCCATGATGCCTGAGCCTAAAACGGCCACTTTGTTTATTCTTCTTTTCTTCATATTCCTTGATTCACCGTTTGTTGATCAATGATTTGTATAACTTCTTTGAAATGTCGAAACCGGTCTTCACCGACTTCTTTGAGCAGCTTTTGATTAAAGCTAAGGACAGTTTTCTTCGAGACTTCTCTGAGCCGATATCCTTCATCAGAAAGACGTATGCGAGAAACCCGCTTGTCGAGATCGTCTTGCTCTTTAAATATCCAACCTTTTTCTTCCATCGATTTTAAGGTGCGGCTTAAGCTTGTGGGCTCCATACCCATCATTGGACCCAATTGGGTCGAGGGTGTCCCATTTTTCGGATCGATATTGAGCAGTATAAAACCTGTGCTTTGTGTCAACCCATGATTCGATGCTACTTGGTTATACATCTTTGAGATTTTGAGCCACGCCCAACGTACATGAAAATCTATGGTGTCTTCTGGTTTCATACAATTTGAATGAATATAGAATTATATATTATGCATGCATAATAAAATCAAGAAGTTTATTTTGAATTAGCTATCCAATGGTTCAGAACATTGGTTTGAACATAAAGAGCTAATAGAGGTTAAGATGCCATTCCTCATGAAAAATTATCCACTCATCCAATAGAGAAACTATGGTAGCCAAACACGGATACATT
>JALRDM010000160.1 GCA_023262195.1 Salibacteraceae bacterium
TCGAATGCCTGCTCTTTCAGCTAGGTCTCTGATTATGTAAAAGATCATCACACGGCTCAGCTTTGAACCACGCCTATTTAAAAAGACAAAGTCTTGCATGTTTGGCGCAATTGGAATGTGTACTCGCACATTCTCAACGTAATTATTTATGCTCTTTATTGCTTCATCGTGTATTGGAATGAGCCGCTCCTTATTTCCTTTTCCAACGACCTTAATGTATCCTTCTTTGAGATATAAGTTCGACAACAACAGTGTAACCAGTTCAGACACTCGTAACCCGCAAGCGTACATCGTTTCAATAATGGCGCGATTGCGTTCACCCTCCGGTTTGCTGCGATCAATACTGGCCAGCATCGACTCTATTTCTGCGTTGTTTAAGGTGTCTGGTAATGACCTACCTATTTTTGGAGCCTCCAGTAGTTCTGTTGGGTTCGAGTCAATCTCACCTTCCGATTCTAGATATTGAAAAAAGGCTTTAACTCCACTTATTATACGAGCTTGGGAATAGGTAGCTAATCCCATCTCAACCAGTGTTTTTACAAAAGATTGCAAGTGCTTGAGCTTAACCTTTGATGGTGCCCCAATACTTTCAACCTCGGCATAAGAACTTAGTTTATCAACATCGCGGAGGTATGCATCAACGCTGTTTTCGCTAAGGGTTCGCTCTAATCTCAGGTAGGCCTTAAATCCTTTTTTGTGTGAATCCCACATCTTGATGGTGAAGGTGCGTATTTCTGCTTTTCAATCAAATCGCGACCGAATGGGTTATACAAGCTAAAGCGTTTATATTTTCGAACTATGAAGATTGCCATTGTAAACGGTCCCAACATGAATTTGTTAGGATCGCGTGAGCCTGATATTTATGGCCATGAAAGCTTTGAGACATACCTTGCGAAACTCAAAGATGAGTTTACAGATGTAGAGATCGAATATGTGCAGAGCAACGTGGAGGGCGAATTGGTGACGCAGCTTCAAAAACTGGCCGCTTCAAAGGTTGAGGGTATTTTAATCAATGCCGGAGCTTATACACATACTTCGGTGGCGATAGCTGATACGATAGCCGCCATTGCTGTGCCGTGCATCGAAATACACATTAGCAATATCTTCAAACGAGAAGACTTTCGCCATGTGAGCTATTTGGGTAGCGCTTGTGTTGGCAGCATAAGCGGGTTTGGAATGGACAGTTATCGATTGGGAATTCTTCAGTTTTTGAAAAGCTGACTTGCCGATTATGATTGAAATCAGCAGCTTCTCAAATCCTCGATATAAGTTCTTTAAATCACTAGCCAAATCGCGCAATCGTAAGAAGGAAGCATTGTTCGTCATGGAGGGTAGGGAAGAGCTCGATATGGCCCATTCCAAGTCGATACGCCCGCAATCCGTATTGTTTAGCGAATCTTACATCAAGGCAGAGGAATTGACGGAACGCTATGGGTACGAGATAGACTTGATATGCCTAACAAAACCGCTGTTTGATGAATTGACTTATCAAAATGTGCCGGGCAATTACATAGGCATTTTTAAAACTTGGCATCGAAGCCTTGATGAACTTAAACCAGATCAGGTAACAGTGGTTTTAGAGTCTCCAGAAAAACCTGGAAACCTTGGCGCCATATTGAGGACATGCGAAGCCGCTGGAATCACGAACGTTTTAGTCACCGATGCGGAAATCGACCTTTTCAACCCGAATGTAATTCGGAATAGTAGAGGAGCATTCTTGAGTGTTAATGCGGTATTTTGTTCAAATGGCGAGGCACTGGATTGGTTGGGCCAAAACAAAATCAAGGTCTATGCAACATCAATTGCCCCAAACAGTATTGATTATAGACAGGCTTTGAAGGGTGGTCCATTGGCGTACGTATTTGGTTCAGAGGCTAAAGGTATCAGCGAGTTCTGGAAAGAATCTGCACAAGCCATCACCATTCCAATGAAGGGAACGTTAGACTCCTTGAACCTCTCGGTAGCTGTCGGTATTGTTTTGTTTAATCAATAGAGCGAAAATGTTTTGTGTCGTCTATCAGATAAAAATCAAACCTGATTCCAAGCATAGGATTCGGGATTTCATCGAAGCGTGGTCTGAGATGACGAATCGGATTAAAAAATATGAGGGCGGTTTGGGTTCTCGGTTGCACCGCGTTAATGAGTTGGAATATATTGCCTACGCTCAGTGGCCCGACCGCGAAACCTGGGAAGCATCTGGCGATCACCTGCCACCAAGCGCTGAGCAAGCCCGCTCGGTTATGAAGTCTTGCTATGCTTCCTTTACTGCGATTCACACTATGGATATGATCAAAGACCAGTTGGATTCCATAAAAAAGTGAGACCAAAATCTCATACTGATTTACCTTTTTATCATTTCAAACCAATGAAGTTGTTAAGCTTCTCAATTTGTCTATATAATTGGCGTTTACCATGATCATGATGAAATATTTTCTTTCAGGTATAATTTGCTTTGCGGCTATAGCGCTTCAGAGCTGTTCTGGCGATTGCTCACAACCTACACCTCAATATTGCGAGGTAATTGATTATGATGAAAACTTCTATCAACCAGTATGCGGTTGCGATGGAGAAACCTACACCAATGTGGCCGTAGCAGAGTGTAAATATGGGATTCTCGACCATTTTCCTGGGGAGTGCGACTAACAATACTTTTTAAATATCTCGTCTTTTTGTATAAAGAAGTGGTCTATTAATCGTAATATTGCAATTAAACGATTAAAGGAATGGGATTAGTCAAATCCGAAATATTTTCCGACCAACAAAACGAAATTGCATCATTGGCAAAAGCCTTTGGTCACCCTGCACGGGTAGCTATTTTACAGCATTTATTCAGTATTAATGCCTGTGTTTGCGGTGAGCTGGTTGAAGAGATTGGCCTAGCGCAGGCCACTATATCACAGCATTTGAAAGAACTCAAAAGCATGGGGCTGATCAAAGGAAGCATTGAAGGTACCAGCATGTGTTATTGCATCGATAAAGAGAACTGGTCTAAAATGAAAAGCCGCGTGAGTGATTTCTTGAATCAAGACTTGAAGGTTAGTGATTGCTGCTGATTCCACCGCCACATCTAATGAATTAAATAGAGAATAATGAAATTATCCGAAGTAAAGCAGGCCTTGAGTGGCCTCGATAAAATCACATTTAAACTACCCAATGGAGCCAAGGTTCCTGCTCATTTTCACGTTACCGAAGTAGGTAAAATCACCAAGGATTTTATCGATTGTGGCGGAACCACGCGCAGCGAGTCTGTAGTGAACTTTCAGCTTTGGAGTAGCATAGACTTTAACCATCGCCTACATGCAGACAAACTACTGAATATCATTGAGCTATCAGAGTCAAAACTTGGCTTGGAAGATGCAGAAATCGAAGTAGAGTATCAAGCTGAAACCATTGGTAAATACGGCCTGGCGTTCGATGGGACAAATTTCGTGCTTACATCTAAGCAAACCGATTGCTTGGCAAAAGACAATTGTGGAATCCCGGTGATGAAACCAAAGGTGAAACTGGCCGATATCCATTCTAGTAGTTCGTGCGCTCCAGGGTCAGGTTGTTGCTAATGCCCATTGAATTGTTTACCTCGCTATCAAACTATATTGAAAGTCTTTCAATAGAAGATGTGTCTCTTGAACGCAGACAAGTCTTGAGTCAATTATCGACCTATACTGAAACTAAGCTTTCTGAAAACGATACTCAAGAAATACATCTGAATTTTATCTGCACACACAACTCGCGCAGGAGCCATTTAGCCCAAATATGGGCTCAAACGTTGGCTGCTTACAATAAGTTGGATCGGATAAAAGCCTACTCTGGCGGCACCGAGGCCACAGAGGTCTACGGTCAGGTTATTGCCACACTTCAGAAGATTGGTTTTGAAATAATAAAAACGGGGAGTGGAGCGAATCCAGAGTACCGAATTTCTTTTTCTAAAGAACGGCCTCCCATCCAAGCTTTTTCCAAACGTTGGGATGATACAGCGAATCCATCTAGTGGATTTGCTGCGGTTATGACCTGTTCGCATGCCGATAAAAACTGCCCTTTCATAACAGGTGCAGACGCTCGTATTTCTATTACATACGATGATCCTAAGGAATTTGACGATTCACCAATCAAGGCAGAAATGTACGAAGAGCGAAGTCGGCAGATTGCCACTGAGATGAAGTACGTTTTCGCAATGGTGAAAACTATCAGTTAGCGTTTCATAAGAGATTATCGCGGACCACTATTTTAGTTGAGAATCTAATCAAGCTTAAATAGAAACACTATGGCGCGATTTATTGCAAAGTTGAAATCTGAAATAGGGGAGTCACCATATGAGCTGAGATATCGGGGGCGACAGACAAGTGAGCCCGTATTGATGCGGGTGATTGACTACAATAAAAACTCCTTAAAGGAAGCTACACTCAAAGAGTTTGTAGAAATCAACGGATACAAAAACACCGAAACGGTAACCTGGCTCAATGTTGACGGACTGAACGACTCCGACTTAGTAAAGCAAATTGGAGAGGTTTTTAAACTAGACCGTATGATTTTGAGTGATGTGATGAACGTGTCAAGTCGAGCAAAAGTTCAGGAGTACGAAGAGTGTCTGTATGCCTCAGTTAAAATGATTCAGCTGAATGAGGACACCAAAGAAATCAACATTGAAAATCTCTCGCTAGTGATTCTAAACCGGCTATTGATTTCTTTTCAAGAACGGAAAGGCGATGTGTTTGAGCCTGTGCGTGAGCGTATTAGAAAGCAAAAGCCTAAAATCATCAGCTCAAAAACCGATTACCTAGCCTTTGCTTTGCTCGATGTGGTGATCGACAACTATATCTATATACTGTCGGTACTAGGAGAACAAATTGAGAATTTAGAAGACGAGTTAATCGAAGATCCATCGCGTGATATGCTAGAGCGCATTAGTGATCTAAAGCGAGAAATTAGTTTTATGCGTAGGAATATCGGTCCAGCCAGAGAAATGATACTTGCCATGGGTAAGATTGATTCGGAGTTTATTGATGATGACAATACGAGTGTGCACTGGAGAGAGCTACAAGACAATATCACCCTCGCCATTGAAACTGTCGATGGATATCGAGATATGTTAACGGATATGATGAATATCTATCATACTACGGTGAGTACAAAGCTCAATGACGTCATGAAATTTCTTACGGTATTCTCAGTGGTATTTATCCCGATTACCTTCATCGCAGGCATTTATGGTACCAATTTCGAATACATCCCTGAACTCAGGTATGAGAATGGCTACTTTGTAATGTGGGGAGTTATTCTACTCGTGGCCGGAGGTATGATTACCTATTTCAAAATGAAAAAGTGGTTTTAGCCTAGTACTCTTGAGCTGCTTTGGAGTAGATGATTGTATGCGGAAACGAAATTGCTGACCCCATCACCACCAGCGCAGGTAGCAGGGTATTAAACATACTTTGATCAAAAAAGAGGGTGATGGTAATTATGGCCATAATAGGTGCAATACTCAAAACAAGCATTTCTTTAAAAACATCGTAGTACGAGACAGGTTTGACGTTGCTATTGTCAATTGCTTTCAATTCAAAAGTCAATGATGGTATGCTGTGGAAGTAGAAGAAGAAAACGGCAAAAGATGTCGCGAGATCAAGAGCAAAGAAAAGCACCGTCAATACAAGCACATTAAAAATCTGAACTGAAAAGTTTTCATTTAGAGTCCATCCTAAAAGAATTGGCAATGAGCTATAAAACAGCCACACGACCGTGACAGCAATGTTTAAGCTCATCGTTGTTTTGGGTATTTCCAGTGATATTGGAGTGATTCGAGTTATGACTTCTAATGTTTCACCTGCATTGAAGAGAAACATAGAAGCAAAAAGAAGCAGTCCCCAAGCGGCTGAATAAACTTGTTGAACGAACTTTTTTTCAAACATAATGTGTGTCCATTCCACTTCACCGAAATGCCATGCACTGTATAATATGAATATACCAAGGGCGACAGCAGGCGATACCCACCAAACCCCAGCCACAATGGTCATGACGATGATATAACTCCCATAAAAAGTTGTCTTCTTTATTGACTTTGATGGATTACTTAGATTAAACAACCAACGGTCTAACGACCCATGTGCGATTCCAAGTGTGAAAACGTGGATGATGAAGTAGAATGGCTTTCCCGATTCACCCACGAGCTGCAATACTCCAAGAGAGGCAAATGCCGCCAGAAGAGAGTACAGTTTTACATTCTTAAA
This sequence comes from Salibacteraceae bacterium, assembly GCA_023262195.1. Classification (GTDB taxonomy): domain Bacteria; phylum Bacteroidota; class Bacteroidia; order Flavobacteriales_G; family Salibacteraceae; genus SHAN690. Next base: position 6,222 of record JALRDM010000160.1, read on the forward strand.
AGAGGCCTTTAATATGTACTGCAGCATGTTTAAGAAATGGTGTTTTTGGTAGAGATAGCACTATGGGTAAGGCTGTTTTCCACGAAATGGAGTTGAACATAAACTTGAGAAATTGATCGCCTGATGTGCCTCTAAACATTGAAAGAAACAGACCCTGAGCCAAGCTAGGATTTGCTTTGATTACGCTTAGAAATACAGTATCTAAGTACTCTTTCAGCTTTTCTTTTTTCGCCTGAAGTGGGGTCGGGTCATTTAGAAAGTCTAGCCAGTGTTTTACTTCATCATGTACCGTTTGTAATAAGTACCCAGAGCTCCTGCGTTGGAAGCCCCCTGCTAAACCTATATTAAAGATTTTCGAAGTGTTTATGATCGCTCTTTGTGATGTAGGCATGGGAATCGCTCCACATTCTACACTACTTAATGAGTAATTATGATTGAATTGTGATAGTAGGTTATTGAAGCGGGCATCGAGCAATGCACGTGACATAGGTGTGGTTGTGATGACGGTGTATTCGATGAGAGCCTTCCGCGCTGAGTAGGGTAAGTCATATCGAAACTCAACATGTTCATCTTGTTCATGACTGTGGAAATCCATGAGCCTCACCTCACTTGGATCGAACGTATCTTGATCAAGTTCAACAATTGCCCCTTTGAATTGCTGTATCAAGTCGCTTTTATAGGGATTAAGAACAACGCTATTATA
>JALRDM010000391.1 GCA_023262195.1 Salibacteraceae bacterium
ATCTGGGTGACTTGTTCCTTGGTAGAATAAAACGACTTGTCCCCGGGCTGAATGCAGCCTTTGTGGATGTAGGTTACGAAAAAGATGCATTTCTGCATTACCATGATTTAGGCCCTAAAGTCAAGTCATTGCAGAAATATATTTCTCAAGGCATCACTGGTAAACGAGATTCAGGTCTATTGAATGACTTTGAAATCGAGCCAGACATCGATAAGAATGGTAAAATAGACCAGGTATTAAAGGCGAATCGCCACATACTTGTGCAAATTGCCAAAGAACCTATTTCAACTAAAGGCCCCCGATTAACCTGCGAATTAAGTATCGCAGGTAGATATATTGTACTCGTACCTTTTAGCGAGCGTATATCGGTATCTCAAAAAATTAAGAGTCGCGAAGAACGCGAACGCTTGAGAAGACTTATCTCAAGTATTAGACCTAAGAATTTTGGTGTGATCGTGAGGACGGTTGCAGAAAATAAACGCGTGGCCGAGCTCGATGCGGATATGCGAAACCTCACCGATCGATGGAAAAAATCCTTCGAAGGCTTTACCTCCACGAAGCCACCGGCCAAAGTGCTTGGTGAAATTGATCGTACCAATGTGATCCTTAGAGACTTGCTGAGTCCTTCATTCAACCAAATTGTAGTTGATGATCAAACCTTCTATAATGACGTGTGTTCTTATTTAAAGACCATTTCACCAGAGAGTGAAAAGATCGTTAAGCTGCACAAAGGCCGTGCTGACGTAATGGAGCACTTTGGAATTGAAAAGCAGATTAAGTCTCTTTTTGGAAAGCACGTGACCATGAAATCTGGAGCCTACCTAGTGATTGAACACACCGAGGCGATGCACGTGATTGATGTCAATAGCGGCAACACTGCCAAAGGAGAGAAGAGTCAAGAGGATAGCGCTATAAAGGTGAATATAGAGGCAGCGGAAGAAATAGCTAGGCAACTTAGGTTGCGCGATATGGGAGGCCTTGTGGTGGTCGATTTCATTGATATGCGCCAAAACGACAACCGAAAGCTTTTACTAAGTAAGCTTAAGGAGTTTATGTCCGCAGACCGAGCCAAACATCAAGTTTTGCCTGTGAGCCGATTTGGGTTGGTGGAAATCACTCGGCAGCGGGTACGTCCTGAGATGGCCATCAAGACTGCTGAAAAATGCCCAACGTGTAAAGGCACAGGGGAAGTGCAAGCGGCAATCACGGTTATTGATGAAATTGAGAATAACCTGAGGTCTCTTATGGAAGAGGCAAAGCCCAAAACTGTAACCGTTGCAGCACATCCTTTTGTGTCGGCTTTTTTGCAGAAGGGCATATATGGTTACCAGCGCAAATGGTTTAAGAGCTACAAAAAGTGGATCAATATTGAACCAAAGACAGTGCTTACCTTGCTAGACTATGAGTTTCTAGATAAGGACGGGAAAGAAATCCTTTTTTAAACAGACGTAAAAACCCCAATTTATTTGGGGTTTTTTATTGGTATAAATTCGCCTTTGGTAAAAGAATGAATAAGCGAATTTCCATACTTGAGGCTATTCCAAAAATCCGCCACTTCTGCAATTATCGTGAACGCTGCCATAAGGAGGTGCGCGACAAGCTTTATGCTATGGGTTTGTGGAAGGCAGACGTTGATCAGGCTATCATGCAAATGATGGATGAAAATCTACTCAATGAAGAGCGCTACGCCAAGAGTTATGCTCGGGGTCACTTTTATCATAAAGATTGGGGTAAGTACAAAATATCCGTAGAGTTGAAGAGCCGGCAAATACACGATCGACTTATAAAAGAAGCACTGAAAGAAATAGATCAGGAAGACTATGATGCCACCATCGAGCGTTTGATCAATAAGAAATGGACCACATATGCAGGAAATAAATTTCAGAAAAAGCAGAAAGTGATGAATTTCTTGATTGGTAAGGGATATAGCTATAGTGAAATTTTACCCCGACTGAAGCAAAAGTTAGACAACTAATCAACCTGCAAGCTACATTCGCACCCTATGATAACACAAGACGACATCCGAGTGATGAGCGAGCGCCTGGAAGCGCTGAGGGGGTACCTTTGACATTGATCACAAGAAAGCCCAAATAGCGGACGAAGAGCAGCAAACACACGATCCCAATTTTTGGGATGATCCAAAAAAAGCCGAAGCCACCGTTAAGCAGATAAACAAGAAGAAAATCTGGACTAATGCCTATGATGAAATTAGCACTGCTCTCGATGATTTGACGGTGCTTTATGATTTCTATAAAGAAGATGAGGCCGAAGCTTCAGAGGTAGAAAAGCAACACCAAAAGCTTGAGGCGTTATTAGAGGATCTTGAGATGAAGAATATGCTCAGCGCTGAGGAGGATAACTTGGATGCAGTGCTGCAAATTACGGCAGGAGCAGGTGGTACGGAAAGCTGCGATTGGGCCTCAATGCTCATGCGTATGTATTTGATGTGGGCAGAAAAAAATGGTTACAAAGTCACGGAGCTCAATTACCAAGAAGGTGATGTGGCTGGTGTGAAAACCGTGACTTTAGAGATTGCCGGAGACTTTGCCTTTGGATACCTTAAGGGTGAGAATGGTGTTCACCGTTTGGTCAGAATTTCTCCATTCGACTCCAACGCAAAACGTCATACTTCATTTGTATCAGTTTACGTGTACCCATTGGTAGACGACAGCATTGAAATCACTGTGAACCCATCTGATATTGAATGGGATACGTTTAGATCGAGTGGTGCTGGAGGTCAAAATGTGAATAAGGTGGAGACTGGTGTGAGATTGAGGCACGGCCCTTCGGGAATTGTTATCGAAAATACCGAAACAAGATCGCAGCTACAGAATCGCGAGAAAGCCATTCAATTATTAAAGTCTAGGCTCTATGAACTTGAGTTGGAGGAGCGCAGAGCCAAACAGGCTGAAATTGAAGCCAACAAGAAGAAGATTGAATGGGGAAGTCAAATCCGCAATTATGTGCTTCATCCTTACAAAATGGTGAAGGACGTGCGCACAGGAGTAGAAACAACAAACACCGATG
>JALRDM010000396.1 GCA_023262195.1 Salibacteraceae bacterium
AGCCTTGGTCACTTTCACTAATTTCTCTGCGCGTTTGCATCAAAAGCAACTGTGACTTGCTAGGCTCACCGTTTCCACCTGTAAATTCCCAATTGCCGTCTTCAATTACATCCCTTGTATATGCATCGCGATTTATGGTGGTATCTTCTGGAAAGGAACTGATCTCTGTGAATTCATACCCCCCCGCACGATCAAAAACATATACAAGTGAATAATCTATTGAAGTAATCAATGTGTCATTCACAGTAGATTTAAGCACTCCATTCTGAAACCCTTGAGTCGATTGGTTGGTTGCTGAAGACATCTCATACAAATCCCAAGTACCCGTCAATCGAGCTTTGCGTGATATCAGGCTAATTGCTGGATCTTCTTCTCCCTTCTGACATCCTAAAAAGGACAACAGGATAATAATGTATGTCAGTGCCAACCTCATATATCAAAGAAATAACTGACTGTGAACTGTACCATAGGATCAACACCAAAGTTGGTTATAGAACTGCGCGAACTGCTTAAAACTCGAGTTGTTTTGGCGACACCGCTTGTAGGGTCTGATTGGATAACTTCTTGTCTGTCACCCCCCGTTACCATGTAGTTAACACCTAAACCATACTCCATTCCTAGAGCCAATCGCTTGACTAAAAAGTAGTTAAACCCTAAACCAACGTGAGCTCCCAAATTAAAGCCACCATCTTCCGTTATTGTCCTGTTAATGGTACCAACGCCTGTTGTGTCTGTAATACTGGTATTCGAGCCAGCTCTGAATTGGCCAATTGTACCAACCTCGCCTTCAAGCAAAATATATGGATCGAGCCGCTCTGTACCCTTTAAGTGAAATTCTATTGCTGGTCTGAAACTTATGCTTGCTTGACGCGCTGAAGAATCAGTTTCCACTAAATCTTTACCCACACTGTCCGTAGATAACTGCCTTACACTTATAATGGAAGGAGCAAGACCAAAGCGCAAGGTGATCAAGTCGCTTGAAACGTATCTTACTATTACGGAGCTTGCGCCTCTCGAATCAAGTCGAGGCGATGCAGAAATGTTGTTGATCAATCCAGTCAAATTTGCTGTGGCCCCTAAATCGCCTTTGCTTGCGAGAAATTTTGGTGCTAAATAAGGTTCAATGATGTTGGTATCCGTTGAGTTTTGACCATATCCGCAAAGTGACATGGTGAAAGTCAGCAATAAAGTGGTAAACGCAAGTGACCTCATAATTCTGTTTGCAGCCAAACGTTCAAGCTTCATATTTATTTTAGTCATCATACGGCAGAATCTGTATTGTCAAGCATGGGAACAAATTGAAACGACCCATGTTCGGCAATTTCAAATTCATTTTCCGATTTTTTATCCAAAGTCAGCATGGTTTGAACCCCGTTGATTTCTCCTACAGGTATAACCATTCGTCCTCCTACTTTTAACTGTTTCTTCAATTCTTCAGGGATTCTAGGTGCGCCACAAGTAATTAGAATCTTATCAAACGGAGCAAAAGCTGGACGCCCAGCATACCCATCGCCATAAAAACAGCGCGCTTTGTAACCAAATTGATCAAGCAAGTGACTAGACTTTTCGTACAGCACTCGCTGCCGCTCAATTGTAAAAACCTTTAGACCTAGTTCACACAAAACAGCAGTCTGGTAGCCGCTGCCGGTTCCTATTTCGAGCACTTTCTCTCTTTTCTTTGGCAACAGCAGCTCTGTTTGCTTGGCTACGGTGTAAGGTTGTGAAATGGTTTGACCTGACCCAATTGGAAAAGCCTTATCCTCATACGCATGCTTCAGAAAAACGGTGTCGAAACAGAATAGGTGCCGTGGAATCTTGCCAATGGCATCCAATACATTTTCATCTGTAATATTTTTTTGCCTTAGCTCCTCAACGAGCAGCTTCCTCAAACCTTGGTGTCGAAAACTATCTTCCATTCGGGGCCGAAAATATCCATTTCGACAATCGGGTGTTTAATGAATCATAAACAACCTTGAGTAGCAGGCACAATAACGCCTCACATTTGCTTCAATATTCAAATATGTCAAAGATTAGACTTGGAGTTTTAGGTGCGGGACATCTTGGTAAGATTCACATCAGATTAGCTCAACAATTACAGAGTGAATTTGAGTTGGTGGGATTTTTCGATCCTGATGAGGCAAAGGTTAAGGAGGTGCGTGAAGAATTTGGGATAACACCTTTTCCAGATATGAAGTCGCTCATAGACCAGTGTGACGCGATAGATATTGTTACACCTACTCTTTCACACTTTGACTGCGCTCAATATTCGCTGCGCAATCAGAAGCATCTCTTCATTGAAAAGCCACTCACCAATACCGTAGAGGAGGCAAAAAAACTACTTGACTTAGCTCATGAAGCCAAGGTAACCGTACAGGTTGGCCATGTGGAGCGGTTCAATCCGGCCTTCATCGCAGCACAACCTTCATTTGATAAGGTAATGTTTGTAGAAACACACCGATTGGCCGAATACAACCCTAGAGGCACGGATGTATCCGTGGTGCTTGACCTTATGATACACGATATTGATATTGTTTTAAATGTAGTTGGTGCCAATCTTAGAAAGACCAGTGCCAGTGGTGTAGCGGTTATTAGTGATACACCTGACATCTGCAATGCAAGGCTAGAATTTGAAAATGGATGCGTGGCGAATTTGACTGCAAGCAGGATTTCTTTGAAAAACATGAGAAGGTCACGCTTTTTTCAGAAAAACGCTTACATCACGGTTGATTTCATGGAACGTAAAGCTGATGTTGTAAAAATTCAAGATCCGGATCCTACAAACCCGTTTGGGGTTATAATCAAACCAGGTGAAAACAAGGAGCCCAAACAGTTGGTTTTTGATTCTCCCAATATCTCCGAATCCAATGCCATTTTAGAAGAGTTGAGATCATTCGCCCACAGCATTAATACCAGAGAAAAGCCAATTGTATCCGCAGAAGATGGTTTTAATGCTATGTCCGTAGCACAGCAGATTTTAGACCAACTTGAGTTCAGTAATTCTATTTTCGCGCGCTAACAAAAAATCTTTAGCAATAAAGCTGAACATAGCTCGTTTTTCGTAGACCTACTAATGACCATTTTATTGATTCGAAAGATCTCGCGCCTTTATTGTGTATTAATGCTTGCTTTTGCTGCTTTGAGTTGTGACTCCATCGACATTTTTGATGAACGACCGGCATACTTGCAAATCGATTCGTTTGTACTCGCTGATAACCCTAATGCTGATGAGGGCTCCCTCAACCACAACATTGTAGATGCGTGGGTTTTCATCGATGATGAGATGATTGGAGTTTTTGAACTTCCGGCAACCATTCCCATTCTTGAAACAGGAAACAGAAAGCTCACCGTTGGTCCTGGCATCTTAAATAGCACCATATCGAGCATGAGGGAGAACTATCCGTTTTACACGGCATATGAAGATGATAATTTCAATCTCACTCCTGGGGAAACCGTAAATCTAACACCTGTGAGCACCTATAGAGATGATGGTGAAGTGTATACTTATGTGTTGATCGAAGATTTTGAAACAAGTGTGGTGACCACTGATAGCTTTGGGTCGAGTCAAGTGCCGCTTGAGGTAACTGAAGACCCTGCCGAAGTATTCGAAGGGGATGGGTCCGGTATCATGCGATTAGACGCTAATACTTCTACCGCACGTTTCAGAACACCAAGCTATGTTTTTCCTAGAGGTGGCAAACCATCCTTTGTAGAAATTGACTTTTACTCTGATTTTTCTTTTACGGTGGGTGTGCGCGTGAATAATGATCGCATACAAAATGAAGTTATCGATTACCTCACCCTAAGGCCCACAACTGATTCGGGTGAATCACCATGGAAAAAGGCCTACATCGATATATCCACCATCACAAATGACTCACCCAACGCAATAGACTACTTCGTTTATTTCGATGCATTGGTAGCAGACCCAAGTCAAAGAAAAGAAGGTGTGATAATCGTGGATAATATAAAGTTCATCCATCAGCGATGAATAGATGGCTTCAGCGCATAAAGTACATTGTAAGTGACGCCATAAGTGCCTCACTAGCCTACGCTGCGGTTTTCACCTTTCGAAAAGTAGTGATTGAGTCACAAACGATTGGCGAAAACTGGGCAGAAGTTTATCACTCAAAATTTTGGTTTAGTTTACTCGCTATTGTTGGCTTTTGGCTTACCCTTTATACCCTAACCGGACAGTACAAAAGCATTTACAGAAGATCCAGGCTAAAAGAGTTCGTACAAACATTTTCTTTGAGCTTATTTGGGTCGGTATTCTTGTTTTTCTCCATCATACTTGATGATTACATAGAAAACTACAAAAATTATTACTTGACCTTTTCTATTCTGTTTGGTTCGCATTTCTTTCTAACTGCTACAGGCCGAGTGATTTTGTCTACGATCACCGCCCGTAAAATTCATAGTAGAAAGCTCGGGTTTAACACTCTAATGATTGGAAGCAACGAAAATGCACTACGACTTTATGAGGAGCTTAATTCTCAAAGAAAGAGTTCGGGTTTTAAATTCATTGGTTTCGTTCACATAAATGGTGGAAAAGACCACGCGTTGCATGGAGTGCTGGAGCATCTTGGTCATTTGCGTGAAATTGATTCTGTCATTGAAAAATATAAGGTTGAAGATGCCATCATTGCGCTTGAAAGTAATGAGCACGATAAGATTGGACAGATTTTAAATGCGCTTGACGGGAGTAAAGTGAATGTCAAAATCATACCTAAGATGTATGACATTATGAGCGGAAGGGTGCGTATGTCTTCCATATTTGGAGCACCGCTGATCGACATTAATCAGGAAATCATGCCTGAGTGGCAGCAAAATGTAAAGCGCTTAATGGATATCGTCTTGTCATTTTTCGCGCTCCTCCTTTTATCACCAGTATATTTGATCGTGGGGCTTATTGTAAAGCTTACCTCAAAAGGCCCAATCATTTACAGCCACGAGAGGATAGGAATTTATTCTAAGCCTTTCACTATTTACAAATTTCGATCGATGCGTGTAGATGCTGAAAAGCATGGTCCTGCCCTATCAAGCGAAGACGATGATCGAATTACTCCTTTTGGCAAATTTCTTAGGCGATCACGGTTGGATGAAATCCCTCAGTTTTACAACGTGTTGGTGGGTGACATGAGCTTGGTGGGCCCAAGGCCCGAACGGCAGTTTTATATTGATAAAATCATCGAAAAAGCTCCACATTACAAACACCTACAGAAAGTGCGCCCAGGTATCACCTCTTGGGGACAAGTAAAATTTGGATATGCCGAGAACGTGGATGAGATGATTGAGCGACTAAAGTTTGACATCCTTTATATTGAAAACATGTCCCTCCTTGTGGATATGAAAATCTTAATACACACTATCCTTATTGTGCTGCAAGGGCGCGGTAAGTAAGCATATTTATTTAGGCCCGCCTATTTGCCAACAGCAAAGGCGCTTTACCATTGAATGGATTACTTCTACTGATCGTTCGTGCGCCAATACCTGAAGCACGCAATACTGCACGGTCACCAAAGCGTTCTCTAATGCTATCCATTGCTTGATAAAGGTTGATATACTCTTCAGTGTCTTCAAAGAGATTGATTTGATATCCCCCGCCTACGAGATGACTATAACGCACCCCTATTAACCGCACCAGCAGCCTCCGTTTATAGACTTTTTCAAACAACTCCATAACCTTAGCAATGAGTATATGATCTGCAGAAGTGTAAGGAATACGGCACTGCAGTGTTTGTGTTTGAAAATCGGAGTAGCGGATTTTGACGGTGACACAAGCCGTAAGTTTTTTGCCTCGCCTAAGCTGAAAAGCTAAATTCTCAGCCATAGCTAGCATTATACCTTTTAACTTATTGATGTCTGTAGTATCCCTATCAAATGTGCGCTCAGTGCTGATACTCTTGCGCTCGTTAAAGGCTATTACAGGGGTTGCGTCAATACCATTCGCTTTTTTCCAGAGTGTGCGGCCATGCTGACCAAGTACATTCTCCATCAAATCCATGGGCATATCTTGCACTGTCTTTATTTGCTTAATGCCCAAATTGCGTAGCGTTTGGTAGGTCTTCGCTCCTACCATTGGGATCTTTCTTACCGAAAGTGGAGCTAAGAAATTCTTTTCATACCCATGAGCGATCTCCAATTGATTATTCGGCTTTGCCTCACCTGTAGCCACCTTAGAAACTGTTTTGTTTATTGACAACCCAAACGAATTGGGTAATCCAGTCTCTCGAATAATTTTCTGCCGAACCTCACTTGCCAATTTAGCGCACCCAAAAAACCGATCCAACCCAGTCATGTCTGCATAAAACTCATCGATGGATGACTTCTCAAATAGCGGCACTTCTTCTTTTATGATCTCCGTGACCATATCCGAATATTTCGAATACGTCATGCTGTTCCCTTTGATCACTACAGCCTCTGGACACAACTCTCTTGCCATCTTCATGGGCATGGCCGAATGGATGCCAAAAGCACGTGCTTCATAACTGCAAGAGGCCACTACTCCCCTATCCGTAGTGCCTCCGATAAGTACAGGCTTCCCGTTGAGTCGAGAATCGATCAACCGCTCTACCGACACAAAGAATGAGTCTAAATCGAGATGTAATATGTGTTTTTTGTCCACGTCTTGCCGAGATTACTTAGCAAGGCGAAAGGTAAAAATTAGATTACTTAAATTTTTAGTATTCTATATTTTTATCAAAAACCTTGAACCTCTGGCTGGCGATAGCGCCACAGCTTTTGAAGTACCTTAAGTTCGTAAGGAAACTTATAAATCCTATTTTGATATCGAATCTTGGCCAGTAACTTAATGAGCGACCGCTGACCTTGACTCATTCGTATATCACTTACCGTAGGGTAAGCTGCATTGAGCACTGTCTCGAAATTTTTAATCTTATCAACCATTTCAGGCGTTAACCAAGGTGTCAATGGATTCTTTCTTAAATCAAAATTCTCCCATTCAGCATTCAACCAATCTTCCAGCTTTTCAGGAAATCTGAATCCAGCATCAAGCACAGAGTCAAACATTTCTGACCCCTCGGTAGGCACTGGACTGTATATGTAAATGATGATTTCTGTATCAGGGTTCACCTCTTTTACTTGTCGAATAAAATCGATATCCGCATCAATTTGACTCATCACTTCTTCTTCCGTATCGGCAGGGCAGCCAAGTACAAAACTGTATTCAGGAATGATATCAAACTTTTTCATGCGTGCTGCAAATTCCAAAATTTGAGCGGCAGATTGCGTACCTCCTTTATCCATTTTCTTCAGCACTTCATCGTTTCCCGTTTCAGCACCAAAAAAGATCATCTTGCAACCTGCTTCGCGCATCAAAGCCAAGCTTTCATCATTGTATTTATCGATGGTATCTATGCGGCCTTCACCCCACCAAACCATATTTTCATCCTTGATTAGTTTGCTAAACTCTACCGTACGTTTTTCTGAAACGAAAAAATTATTGTCATGAAATTCAATGGCATCAGCACCCCAAGTTTCTTTCACGTATTTGACATCTCGATAAATATTCTCGGCACTCATACCCTTCCACCGAGCCTGATAGATCGGCACCACAGCACAAAAAGAGCAGGTAAACGGACACCCAAAGCTGCTGTGATAGGCCAGTGTCTTTTCTCCTAAATATGTTTTGCCGAGATACTGATCCATGGAGTAATGCTCGTTCAGCTTATCATAGCACATCCGAGGCAATTTGTTGTAGTCAATCAAATCATCTTTTGGAGTCTTCACAAACTCTCCGTTGCTTTTAAAAATCAAATTTTTAATGGAGTGTATCGTTTCAGAACTCTTGTCTTCTCCTGATTCTAGCGCATCAAGAAGCTGAGGAAAAGCATAATCACCAGGACCGTTTACCACATAATCAACCCAGCCTGAATTGAGCACGGACTTATATTGATTGGAAGCAAAATAGCCACCCCAAACCATGGTTACATCGGGGTATTCTTGTCGAATGGTTTGGGTTAGAGGAATGGCCTGCTTAAGCTGAGGTCCAGGCATAACAGTGAATCCAACATACTTAAACTTGCCAGAATCTAGAAAAGACTTTAGCTTTCCCCATGGATTCACTTCCCGGTTTCCGTCTATAATTTCCCACTCATACTTACCATCAATAGCAGCTGCAACCTGCAATACAGAGTTAGGTACGCGGTATTTTTTATCGGCACTTCGCGGATTGAAAAGAAGAACTCCTGATGTCATTAGCAGCGGTAAAGTAACACATGAATTTTAAAACATGTGTACCTACACTTAATTTGACAGCTTCATTTCGTCTACTAAGTGCCCAGCTCCCGCAAACTTATCCATGATGAAGAGCACGTAACGGATATCTACGGTAATATTTCGGCAGATCTGTGGATTAAACATGATGTCGCTCATGGTGCTTTCCCAAGTGCGGTCAAAGTTTAAACCAATCAAGTGTCCATCCGCATTAATTACTGGACTTCCACTATTGCCACCTGATGTGTGATTACTTGAAATGAAGCATACCCGCATATCACCGGATTTGTCGGCATATATTCCATAATCCTGATTTGCGTGTAGTTCTTTCAACTTTTCTGGAAGAGCATACTCGTAGCTCAAAGAATCTTCTTTTGCGATAACCCCATCTAAGGTGGTATAATGCAAATACTCTGCCCCATCAAATGGCTCGTACCCCTCAACCTTGCCGAATGAAATCCGCAAAGTTCCATTGGCATCCGGATAGTACGTTCGCTCACTTAGCACCTCTTTTTGAGCGGCCATCCAAACTCTCATTAAGCTGTCTTTTTGTGGCACAAACTGTTGTAAGATGGGGCGTGTAAATGAAAAGTAGTGGTCGTAGATGCGCTGACCAAAAGCATATGCTGGGTCTTTCTCAATCTTTTTGTAATCCTTGCGTTTGAAATTATCAAGAAACTCACGCATATCTGATTCACTATCAAATATGCTTTGCGCATAGATACGCTCGACAAATTCCTCGTTAGATTCGTTTTTCTTTTTCAAGCCAACCGTATAAAGTACCGACTGTGGAGAATCCATGAAATAATCTATTTGGGCCTTCATAATGTCCATATCAACCTGTGGCTGATAGTTTTTAAAATAGCCCAAAGCCTTCTTATTCTCAACCCATTCTGCAATTTCTTCATCGCTCACCGACTCATCTTGACACATCGTAACCAATTCTTTGAACCCTGCCGAAAATCTCAGTATCTCAGGACCCATAAAATAAAATTCAATAAAATACTGCCTGCTCATTTCAGCCATTTTGCTCTGTAAAATGGCTGAAGAATACTCAAGCAACAAACCGCTGTATTTTTCATTCCACTCAGGATTATCAGCGATTCGCTGTTCGAAAAGCTGCTCTATAGAGTCTTTTATGGAAATGGCATTGAGCCTTTTCAATCCACGACTCTGGCCAATCCATTTTTTATATGCATTACTGATCCTACTCTGCTTTGCCGCATATTGAATTTTGACTAGCTCATCTTCTCTCAT
>JALRDM010000415.1 GCA_023262195.1 Salibacteraceae bacterium
TAGATTCCCAATTCATGTGGATTTTACTGGCCAGAGTCTTGCTACCACTTTGCAGGAAAATCTTTCGCTAATTCTTGATGAGTCGCCAAGGATTATTCTAGAATAAGTTTTAACGATTCCCACAAGCTTTGCGCGTCTAAGTCTTTGGCATTTACATGCACTTGTGCTTGGGCGTATTGATGTTCACGCTCTTCAATCAATCGGCTTAGATGTGCTTCGAGTTCTTCTTTTGACCTTGAGTTGTTAACCAAAGGACGCGTAGAATTTGGTTTATAGATTCTGCTTGATATGAATTTTGGCTCTGCTTTAATGTAGACGCAAATGCCATAACGCAGCAGTTCGTCCATCGAGTCCAGGTTTGTAAGGAATCCGCCACCAGTGGAGATTATCAGATCACTTTCATCAGCCAGCAGTGCATTATAAAGTGCAGCTTCATGTTTTCTAAACTCTTCCTCTCCTTCTTCCTCAAAAATTTGGTTGATGGATTTGCCAACCCTTCGTTCAATTTCTTGATCGGTGTCTATATGGTCATAAGCCGATAATCGAGCCAGCTTTTTGCCTAAGGTAGATTTTCCCACACCCATCATGCCTACTAAAAAAATCTTTTTTCCTTTGAATGCCATCGATGGTCAAATTTCAATGAAATATACTTTTAATTTGACGTTTTTCTCTGAATTAACCCCATGCACACTGTAGAAGTTAGAAACAAGCCTGAAATTGAGGAGTTTCTGAGACTTCCGTATCGTATCTATGCTAGTGACCCGAATTGGATTCCACATTTGAGGCAAGACATCGAGGCAGTGTTTGATAAAAAATTAAACAAGTTTTGGCGGCATGGTGAGGCCGTAAGATGGATTCTTAAAGATGATGCAGGACAAACGATTGGGCGCGTGGCTGCATTTGTTAATAAAAAAGCGACCAAAGAAAATAAGCAGCCTACTGGCGGGTGTGGCTTCTTTGAGTGCATCCACAATCAAGATGCCGCAAATGTGCTTTTGGATACAGCTCGAGATTGGCTCAAATCAAAAGGAATGGCTGCAATGGATGGGCCGATAAATTTTGGTGAAAAGGACAAATTCTGGGGGTTAATCACTGAAAATTTTGACTTGCCGCCCTACTATGGTCAGAACTATAACCCAGCCTATTACAATAGTCTTTTTACGGAATATGGATTCAAGGTTTATTACAACCAATTCATTTTTTACCGCGCAGTCAACGACCCATTGCAAGAGAAATTTAATGAGCGTGCCAACAGGCTCATGGCAGATCCTGATTACACGTGTATCCACATTAATAAGCGGCAGCTTGAAAAGTTCGCTGAAGATTTCAGAATCGTTTACAATAGAGCTTGGGTGACCCACGAAAATTTTAAGGGCATGTCCAAGGAGCAGTCCAGAAGTATTATGAACCGGTTAAAACCCGTGCTAGACGAGAAGCTAATCTGGTTTGCATACCATAAGGATAAACCTGTTGGGTTTTATATCTCACTCCCCGAACTGAATGAGATTTTCAAAGAAGTAGGCGATAACCTCAACTGGTTTGGAAAGCTAAAGTTTCTCTACTATAAATGGACGAAGAAGCGTGTTAACTCTTTCGGTGTTGCCTTTGGAATCGATCCTGATTATCAAGGTAAGGGAATGGAAGGCCTCATCTTTAAAAACATGGAAAATGTCATTCAAAAGCAGAAGCTTTACGAAGGCATCATCATCACCTGGATTGGAGACTTCAACCCAAAAATGATCGCGATTATTGAAGCATTAGGTGGCACCAAGATGCGGCAAATGGCCACTTATCGTTATCTATTTGATCGCAGCGCACCCTTTGAACGATCGCCAATAATTGATGGTCATTAGCCCGAAGGCAATACGTAACATTGCACCCTCAAATTTCCTGCTACGCTGGAAACAGAAAATCCATATCAGCATAAACTCGCGATAGCGCTACTTTGCTACAACAATCGAGACTTACTCGAAATGTTTTTGCCAAAGGTGTTGGCTACCATGCCAGCGAGAAATGACGTAGCCCTATATGTGATTGACAATGCATCTACAGATACCACTCAAGAGTATCTAGCATCTTTTAAAGATCAGATTCATGTCATCACCATTAAGGAAAACCGAGGGTTTACCAATGGATATAAGGTTGGTTTGGCTCAAATTAATACCGAAATATTTTGTTTGCTCAGCTCTGATGTGGAAGTGAATGAAGGCTGGATAGAGCCCGTACTTGAAATGTTTGAGGAACGAAAGAAGCTGGCCATTGTTCAGCCAAAAATCAAATCGTGGCATCGCAAAGATGAGTTTGAGTATGCTGGGGCATGCGGTGGATATATCGATAAACTAGGCTATCCTTTTTGTCGTGGTAGGATTTTCTACGATGTAGAAAAGGATGAAGGGCAATATAAGGATCCATTGGAAATATTCTGGGCATCTGGAGCGTGCTTTTTTATACGCGCCAACCTCTATCACAGTTCAGGAGGACTCGATGATGATTTTTATGCCCACATGGAGGAAATCGATCTATGCTGGCGGCTTAAAAACCAAGGTTACAGCATCATGGTTTGTCCACAGAGCGAGGTTTTTCACGTAGGTGGTGCAGTAATTGCCTATGGAAGCCCTCAGAAGGTATATCGCAACCATCGGAACAACTTGATAATGATGATGAAAAACTATCCAAGTAATGAGGTAGTTCAAAAAATCATCATCCGCTTATTTATGGACGCTCCTGCCTTTGTGAATATGCTTTTGCGCGGTCAAATCAGGGCATCGTTTTCTATCATTTCTGCGCATTGGAACTTTTTCATCAACCTTCCAAAATGGATTAAAAAACGGAAAGAAATTCAGCAAACCGCCCTACACTACACGCAGTCTGGGGTTTATCAAAAATCCATCGTTGCGGATTATTTCATTCGAGGCAAACGCAAGTTTTCTGACCTCGATTGGAAGCCTTAATCCTATCCTTTGGATAGCCGTGCCAATCGATTGGCCTCTTTCATTTCTTGGTTTAGGGTTTTAAAGTCAAGGTCGTCCTTATTTGCCTCTAGGTACGTGCACAGCATAATGGCGCGCCTGACTTTGATTTCAGCGCTTTTCACATTATCTGCCCAATAAATTAGTGAACGTTTTTTGCCAGGCGTTAACCCGTCAAACACGCGTTTCGCTTCATCAAATTGATTCATCACCTCCGCAAACTCATCGCTCATGGTCATGCCCAATTCGCTTTTATCTTGTTCGATTTGAAATTCGATTTCTTCTCCAAGCACCAAGCCTATTTTCTTGCATCGACTTTCATTTAGGATAATGAAATAATCTCCTTTTCCATCGGATAACATGGTACAGTTAGAACTTGGCAACCCTGAAAGAGAGCAGATAATTCGCTTGTTTCCACCATCAATCAAATAGGTTTCGTCAGCGCTGGAAATTGGCACACCTTTATACCAAACTTGTGAAGGTATTCGCGTGAGTGTTGACTTCAGTTTGAGCAAGTATTCGAGATCTTGGATCGAGGTCAAAGAAAAGACAATGTATAAAATAGGAGACCTTTTGGTCTCCTTGGTTTTTTAAAACTGTCTTGATTAGCTTCCTCTTTGGGCGCCACCAGCCTTTCTGGGAGACGAAGCCCCTGAGCTTGCTTTATTCTGTGGTGCTGGTTTAGCTACCTTTTTTGGCGCGGCTTTTTTTGTGGTTTTCTTTTTGGCGGCAGGTTTTTCATCACCCTTTTTATCCGCTTCTTTCTCGCCTTCATTTTCTCCTTCTTCCGTTGGGTCGTATGAATCAAATTCAATAAGTGTATTGTACCACTTGATCACCTTAATCATATCACTCACATAAACGCGCTCTTGATCATAGTCCGGTAATACCGATTCAAAATAAGCCTTGATTTCTGCCTTATGAGCCTTGCTATCTATGGCCTGCTTGCCGTTTTCCTTCTCGTAAATCTTTTTGAACACATCATTCAACGGCATCTCTGCATCGTTGGTATAAATGCTAATCTCTTCTAAGGCACTCACCTTTGTCGCTCCATGTACTGGGAACCTCTTTTTATCGGCAATACCTTCTACGATAATGCCATTTTTCATTTGTCCTACAAGCTTGAAAAGTCCTGATTTACCAGAAACTGAGAGTATTTGATCTAGCGCCATATATAGGTTGCTATTTAAAAATTTGGTGGGCAAAAATAGTTTTATCCATTTATGCTAGTTGTCAATTATTTGAATGGGAATGGTTCGTTGATTATCTTCTAATTCAAGTCGTAAAAAATATGAACCTGGTTTCAATTCAACGAGATTCAAGCTCGTTTTATTCGCTCCAGGGTAGTAATAGGATGGAGCTTGCGACTGTATGAGCCGGCCTAATGCATCATACACATCGATCCCGACCTCTCCCCCATTCTTCAACTCAAAACCAAGGTTCAAAAAGTCTTTGGCCGGATTTGGATAAGCCTTCAAATTTTGAATAGCGGTAAAAATTAAGTCACCCGGCAAGTTTCCGTTATACCGCAGCAAAGCCGAATCTGCAAACTCGATGGCCAAATCCTTTGATACCGCTCCAATGATGGCAAAGGCAACAGAAATGGTATCACCGTTTCGAATATCAAGTTGACCAGCCGAAACCACATGACTCGCATCAATGGTTTGATCTGCCGAACCTTCGGTAAAGTTGTTGTTAGACAATGAGTAGAACTTTTCTTCGTCAGAAAATCCTTGGTCAAAGAGCCGCACTTGCTTCTCTTCCTCTGCATTGTCAATGCTGTAGCTGTAAAAGGGTAAATCTTGATTGAGCTGTACAATCGCTCCAGTGAGATCAAATTCTTGCTCCACTGAGACCATACCCATGCGCTTGCCCAAAACGGTTTGAGCTAGATTATTTGATGCAGACACGATGTCCCAATCTGCGAATATTCCCACATACAGATTGCTGAGTTCTTTACCAGAGGTGTTGATTAAATCGTATTCAAGAATCACATAGTTTCGGTGCCCATTGTCAGAATATGCCCTAGCCGTCTGCACCACACGTAGCCCAATTTGATTGCTTACGGCAGAAGAATCTTCAAAAACACCTACTGCCCTGAAGGTTTCTCTGCCTCGAGGATCTACTCGAGCGATAACATCTGTCCAATTAAAATCTCTATCTGATGTTCCATTGCCGCGAACTCGATCTACCACTCGTATTCTGCCATTTGGCTCTTTCAAGCCAATCATCAAACCAGCTTCATAGAGCAATGGTGCTTCTTTAATCAATTCAAAGCCCAAACCGTTGTTTCGGCTGAAATCGGTATAGCCAAAAGTGCCTTCACTGCCAACAGTGGTATATACTTCATTCACAGTGATGTTGACAAAATCAGGATTGAGATTTACCGGTATAAACTCAATCCGAGAATAGGATCCTGAAGTAA
>JALRDM010000375.1 GCA_023262195.1 Salibacteraceae bacterium
AGCTCACCTACAGGCACTAGCTCTTCTACCTCCGCTACGGTTATTTTCCCCGCCATGGCCATGGCGTGATTAAAGTTTCTTGCAGTTGCGTTATAAATGAGGTTGCCCGCTGTGTCTCCTTTCCAAGCTTTTACAAAAGCAAACGATGCGTCAAAGGCATGTTCTAGAATGTGAGGCTTGTTATTAAACCATCGCACTTCCTTGCCCTCAGCTACCTCTGTGCCATATCCAGCTGGCGTAAAAAAAGCAGGAATTCCTGCTCCTGCCGCACGACATCGTTCAGCCAGCGTTCCTTGTGGAATGAGCTCAACCCGTAGTTCTCCGCTCAACATTTGTCGCTCAAACTCCTCGTTCTCACCCACATAAGATGAGATCATTTTCTTCACCTGCCTTTCTTCAAGGAGCACACCAAGACCAAATCCATCCACGCCCGCATTATTCGAAATACACGTTAGGTCTTTTACTCCCTCTGCTTTAATGGCAGCGATTGAGTTTTCGGGAATTCCACATAAACCAAACCCGCCACACATTATGGTCATGCCTGATTTTATTCCACTAATTGCGTCTTGAGCGCTCGAAACTTTTTTGTTTAATGCCATATCTAATTTGAAAATGGATCTTGTTCATCACCACCACTGAAAGGATCGTTACCACTGGATTGTTGACGGCAGTCGAAGCTAGTGTTTTTAAGGCTTTCAGGTATGTCAAAAGGCCTTGTGGTGATGTTGAGATCTTTGTTTGCCCATACCTTTTTCATGTAATAGCACCATATTGGTAATGCCGTATTTGTTCCCATACCATCGCTTGTTCTTAAAAAGCGCACGCTTCTATCTTCTGCGCCCACCCAAACTCCTGTGACCAAATCGGGCACAATACCCATGAACCAGCCGTCTGAATTGCCTTGCGTAGTGCCTGTTTTTCCAGCAATCTCTACGTTATAAGGTATGTTATCATAATCTCGATCATTGTCCCATGAGGTGCGCATTCTAATGGCAGTGCCCATATTCCAGAATTCTCCCGCATGTTTTGGCCCATATTCCCCCGAGGTCACTCCCATCATCATATCAAGCATCTGATAAGCAATTTCTTCGCTCATCACCTCTTTTTCATCTTGTTCGGCCTCATAAATGATAGCCCCGGTGTTGTCTTCAATTCGCAATAAATAAATTGGATCCATTCTTCTCCCCTTATTGGCGAAAGTGCTGTAGGCTGCTGTCATTTCATAAACGCTTAAATCGGCTACGCCCAATGCAAGCGATGGAACTGGGTCAATAAAAGATTCTATTCCACACTTATGTGCATACTCTAACGCAGCCTTTGGAGAAAACTTAGTCATTATCCATGCGGTGATGTTGTTTAGAGATTGCGCTAAGCCATATTTCAAGGTCGCTAATTCTCCAGTAAACTCATGCGAATTTCCTGGGCACCAATCCTTTTGCATTTCATAATCCTCCTTTTGAAAACAGTATTCAATGTCTGGAACCTTGTAGCACGGGTCAATGCCTGACTCCAAGGCAAGAGCGTAAACAAAGGGCTTAAATGTGGATCCCACTTGGCGTTTGGCTGTTTGCACATGGTCATAAGCAAAATAACGGTGGTTGATGCCTCCAACCCATGCTCTTACTTGGCCTGAGTATGGATCAAGGCTCATTAACCCTGATTGCAAGAAACTCTTGTAATATCGAATGGAATCATTTGGCGAAAGCACCGTATCTATTGTACCCTGCCAACTAAACACTTTCATTGACCTCGGTGTATTGAAAATGATGTCAACGGAATCTGTAGAAACAACCCGTAATTTTTCATCAAGACCGCACTCATCCGCCTTGCAAACCCAATAATCCACTCCTTCGATGGTTTGTTGAGAAACATAGCTTCCTCTCCTGTGGCAATGGTGACATTCTTTCCCCGTAAGCACTCTGTAGCGCTCTGTTCTTTTTCGAGCAGAACTCATCACGCTTTCAACTTGAGTGTCGGACAATCGAGCAAATGGAAAATTCTGACGTTTTTTAAGCTGCTTCGTGAACATGGGTTGCAGATATTCCTTCAAGTAGCGCTCTACTGCATACTCCGCATATTGCTGCATCCGACTATCAATGGTGGTATATATTTTCAATCCATCCGCGTAAATATTGTAAGGCTCACCGTTGGCTTTCGCAATTACATATTCATCCGTTCCCTCTTCCTTTTGATTGAGAATTTCACGCAGCTTCAATCTTAGTGTCTCTCTAAAATAGGGCGCTGTTCCATCGCTATGATTTACGACTTGATAGTCCAAATCCAAGGGCAGTGTCTTCAATGAATCAAATTCTTCTCGTGTGATAACTTCATTTCGTAGCATTTGGCCAAAAACCACGTTTCTGCGATGTAATACCGTATCTGGCCTTCGAATAGGGTTAAATAGAGCAGGGTTCTTGGCCATTCCAGCGAGCATGGCCGCTTGATGTATTTCAAGCGAGTCTGGGGTAGTATTAAAATAGACCGCAGCAGCGGAATTTATTCCAACGGCATTATTAACAAAGTCAAATCGATTGTAATACATCGCTAAAATCTCCTCCTTAGTGTAATACCGCTCCAGTTTAGCTGAAATCACATACTCCTTAATCTTTTGAACTACCCGCTTGAGTTTATTGGTTGACCTATGCTCTGTAAAAAGCATCTTGGCCAATTGCTGGGTAACCGTGCTACCCCCGCCTTTCGAGCCTAAAAAAATCATTGCTCTGATGGTGCCCAAAAAGTCAATTCCTGGATGATCGTTGAAGCGCTCATCTTCCGTTGAAATTAAAGCGCTGATTAGATGGGGGCTGAGGTTTTCGAAACGTGCATTCGTTCGGTTCTTGTAGAAATACTTTCCTAGGACTTTACCATCGATGCTATACACTTCACTTGCCAAATCGCTTTTTGGATTCTGAAGGTCTTCGATGGTGGGCATTTTTCCCAATAGCCCATAGTTAGCAGCTATAAAAAGTGAAACAATGCTCACTATTCCTAAGAGGAATAGAAGCCAAAACCAAATGATATATTTTCTCATAAAACGCTGGTTGGCAAGTTATTCACTTGCTTCCGAAATACGTAACCCGATGTCATAAATTTCGTGAATAGTGTCGGGTCTCATTGCGTGCTGAATTTCAAATTTGTACACACCAGTCTGTGAGAACCGCTGATTAATTTTAAACAACACTTGGTTGTCTAAAATATCTCCTATTCCAGAGCCGTACCACTGACCTTCTTTAGAGGCAAGTGGGCAGTCTATCGTGTCAATTGTATAAGTGTTGTTGGGACTATAGGTCTTGAAGAATACAATGAGGTTTTGATATCTGAAGTCTCCGCCATGCCTAACCTGAATGAAGTAGTTGTATGGAGTTTGGATGTCGGTAACCTGCTTTTGAAAAGTAGCCGTGGCGTTATACTCCCACGCTTGATTTTCCACTGGAATTGTTTCATTTAGTAAGTCCGGTTGGGCACAACCATAGAGCATTACAAACAATAAAAAGCACAGAATTCTCAACGTCACTTTTCGACTATGGTTTTGATGGTTTTGGACTCGGCTTATTCTTATCTCTTCGTTTGTTTCTTCGTTTCTTCCCTTTTGGTTTTTTACTCTTGTCCTTATCAAACCGTGTTAGATCGTCTTGTCCCACAACATTCTCGAAAACCGGTTCGGCTGTTTGTTGGGAAACGTGGCTAAAACCAAGTAAATCTTCCACTTCTTTGCCTTTCTCGTTAATCGCTATCACCTCTTTCACCCGATCAATTTTGAGAGGAATAAACTCGTTTGGGGCGGATGCGTATGAGTACCACATTAAACCCTTAAAAATGTCGCTCTTTTGATGAAACGCCACTCCTTTTTTAGTCTTCAATTTTATCTTGGAGCTTGGAAAGTGCTGCACCGCGTCCATGTACGAGTCCAGCTCATAGTTTAAACAGCACTTTAGTTTACCGCACTGACCCGCTAGTTTCATCGGGTTTATACTTAGCTGTTGGTATC
Organism: Salibacteraceae bacterium; assembly: GCA_023262195.1. GTDB lineage: Bacteria > Bacteroidota > Bacteroidia > Flavobacteriales_G > Salibacteraceae > SHAN690. The sequence continues at coordinate 3,989 of JALRDM010000375.1, forward strand.
GTGCGGCTGAAGTAGAAACTGTTCGAAAGTCAGTAAGCCAGGTGCTACAGCACAGCTCTCTCCCGCAAGAGCCAATTCCCCCAACGCGCCCAGCCTCCTGTCTAGAGCCGATTTGTCGCATCTCAATCCGAACCCGAAAGCGGTCGGCTAATACCTTTATCAGCTGGCGAAAATCTATCCTCTGCTCTGCGATATAGTAAAACGTGGCTCGTGTTTTGTCCGCTTGGTATTCAACATCGCTAAGCTTCATTGAAAGGTTTAATTCTCTGATCGTTTGCCTAGTTTTTACCAAGGTTTCTCTCTCTAGAAGATGAGCTTCCTTCCAAATATTTATATCCTCTTCGGTTGCCTTACGTATGACCTTTGGCGTTGACTTTTGTGATGGGTCAATTTTATTTTTTTTCATCTGCAGCCTTACCAGCTCACCTGTCAACGAAACCATACCAACGTCATAGCCAGGCATTGTTTCCACCGCTACAACGTCACCAACAGAAAGTGAAAGTTTGTCAGAGTTTAAAAAGTATTCTTTCCGGGTGTTTTTAAATCTCACCTCTACGTATTGGTCGCCAGCCGATCGGCTCATCCCTGCTAGCCAATCAAACACCTCTAGCTTGTTGCAACCACTTGTGCCGCAATTTCCATTGTTTTTACATCCTTTTGGGGTGGTTCCACACCCTCCGCTACTGCAATTACCGCATCCCATTATTCACAAACGTAAGTTGTTTTAACCATTATTTCCATTATCCTCAATCTAGCTGTGTTCTTCGTTCTGAGCTGCGGTTTTCTTTCCAGAATGAATCAATCGAATAGCCTTAATACTTGAATCAAACCAAACAATCTTTTGGTTTAAATTGCTTTGAATGTCTTTTGTGGCCTCCTCTAAAAGATGCAGAAAGCCTTGAGCATTGGCGATGTTGATGAAAGGAGAGAAGTCTCTGAAAAATTTTGCTTCATCGCCAGGTGAATTTATCTCACTGTTGAGCCATGCCATCCGATAGCAGCGGTCAATTATAATAAGCGCTTCTTCACAGAAATACTTTTGTTCATCACGTGTGTTTTTTGACATTTTATCACTCCACTTCAACAATCCTTCAAGGTCTCTAGAGTATGCCAGCCTCATCCAAACTTGAAATTCTTTAAGCCATGGTTCTTCTTCTTCAAACACATGCTTGATTGCTTTACTCACATTGCCTTCTGACCTATTTGCAGAAATTCTTGCCTGATTTTCTGAAGCATCAAACTGCCTTACTAAAAAATGAGCGAGCTCTTCTTCGGAAATTATTTCTTCTTTGAAGATCTGTACGCGCGAAACAATGGTTGGGAGCAGTAGCGCAGGGGTACTCGTAATCAGAATAAAGACCGTCTTATCTGTCGGCTCTTCCAGATTTTTGAGAATTTTATTGGCGAACGAGTGGTTCATTTTCTCAGCATGCCAAATGATGAATACACGGTACCTCCCACCGTGCGCCCTGAGCGTCAGCTTCTTTCTTACACTTGTTACATCTTCATCGCCAATAAATCCTTGCTTTTTCTCAATATCAATGCGTTTATACCATTCTGCAAGGGTTAAAAAGGGGTGTTGGGTCAGCGCCTCTCTCCACTCTGGATAAAAGTTGTCTGAAAAACGCTGCTCTGCCCGTTTGAATCTAGAATTTGTGTTATTCGGAAAAACATAGTGCATGTCTGGATGCGCATGTTGCATTGTTTTAACGCACTGCGGACACTCATCACAAGGGTCTCCGCCTTGCCTATTTTCACACAACAGCATTCTTGCTAAGTGAATAGCAATCGCAAGGCCCGACCCTCCGGGGCGCTCGTGGATTAGTATCGAATGCGGCACGCGTGACTCATCCACAAGCTGTCGAAAACTGTTGACGATTTTGGTTTGCCCCGGAATTTGATAAAAAGCCATATGATGCTTGTAATAGCCCAAAGTTGCAAATTGGAATCAACATAAGAGTGTGATTTCAATGTCGATGAAACTTTGGTTTTTTAAGTAATAATCTCAAGCGGTTCATTAGAGTTTGTTACAATGGTTTCAAACCACATTTTTGCAGCCTTATTACATACTCAAATGAAAACAGTTGAAAGTTTTGACTTTAGTGGGAAAAGAGCGTTGATTCGAGTAGATTTTAATGTTCCACTCGATGATTCATTAAATGTTAGTGATGATACGAGGATAAGGGCTGCGCTCCCTACCATCAATAAGATACTCAGTGATGGTGGATCGGTAGTGCTCATGTCTCATTTGGGTCGGCCTAAGGGCGGACCCGAAGAAAAATTCTCTCTAAACAACTTATCACAAACCATAAGCAGCTTGTTGTCGCGACCCGTGAAATTTGCAAAGGATTGTATCTCAAAGGAGGCCCAAACGATGAGTTCGGAGCTAAAGCCGGGTGAGGTGCTCCTACTTGAAAATTTAAGGTTTTATGAAGAAGAAAAGAAGGGTGATGCGTCTTTCGCTGAAGCTCTAAGCAAGCATGGAGATGTGTATGTAAACGATGCCTTTGGAACGGCCCATAGGGCACATGCCTCAACTGCAATTGTGGTGCAATATTTTCAAACTAAGCTCTTCGGTAAACTTCTCGCTGCTGAAATACAAAATGCACAAAAAGTGCTTGACAGCTCACAACATCCATTTACAGCCATCATCGGTGGCGCTAAGGTGAGTAGCAAGATTGAAGTCATTACCAATCTTCTTGACAAAATTGACAACCTCATTATTGGAGGAGGCATGGCATATACTTTTATTCGAGCTCAGGGCGGAGAAATTGGCAACTCGCTTGTAGAGCTTGATTTTCTTGATACTGCAAACAAAACATTGTCCCAAGCAAGAGATAAAAGTGTAGCCGTTTATTTGCCCGTTGATTCTGTTGTAGCTAACAAGTTTGACAATAATGCTGAGCGAAAAATCATACAATCAGACCAAATTACTTCCGGCTGGATGGGCCTAGATATTGGGCCTAAGGCCATTAAAGAATATGGTGAAGTGATTCAATCAAGCAAAACAATCTTGTGGAATGGTCCCGCAGGAGTATTTGAGCTATCAAATTTCGCGCAAGGAACAAAGTCTTTAGGTTTGTCGATAGCACAAGCAACCTCTATAGGTGCATACTCATTGGTGGGCGGTGGCGATAGTGTGGCTGCGGCCAAGCAGTTTGGTGTTGCTGATAAAATGAGTTTTATAAGCACCGGTGGTGGTGCAATGCTAGAATTCCTAGAAGGAAAAACGCTTCCTGGTGTGGCTGTCTTGTCGGCATAGACAAGCTCTATTCTTCCGTAGTTTCTGTTGACGCTTCAAATAACGGAGTCATTATTTTCTCTGTTTTCTCCATCCAATTGCTTTCGGTTAGTACCGGTAGCAAGGTCGGGGCTGCCTTAAGCACGGGCTCAAATAGCAAGCTATCTTCTGGTTTTGATTTTGTCATCACCGGAACTAATTGATCAAACCACGAAACCACGTTGAGAATGATAGATAAAATCAGCGCCATTTTGATCAATCCGAAACAAGCTCCAGCCAGCTTATTTACAAGCTTTAGGGCCACTAGATTTACCGCTCGTTCAATAATCTTGGCTAGTGCATACACCCCAAAAACAACCGCAGCAAACGTTATAATAAATGAAACATAACCCACCCATGTGCCTTGCGCTTCAAATGCCTCAATGATATAATCAGCTATAAGCTCAGAAAAATTCGCTGCGATGTATATACCCGCAATTAAGGCCGCAATTGAGGCCAGTTCAATGATAAGGCCCTTCCTAAAGCCTTTCCAACCGGCAAGCGCCAGTGGTATGAAAATTATTATATCCCAGTGATTGAAATCCACTGAGTCAAATGTAGATTGGTAAGTCTATGTTGAACTTAATTTTGCATCAATGAATCAACAACTCGATTTTGAACAAAGTTGGAATCAAACAGTGCAGAAATTTAAGTCTCGCTTTGGTCAAGAAGTTGACCTACAAGCGATGCTTTTTTTAATCGGTCTTAATGAGTTGGGGCAAGGTCCGCGAAAACTCAACAAGGATCAGAAAATTGATGTTATGCACATCGCTGTTTGTCACCTATTGGCGCCTTATGGATACTACAGCTACACTGGACTTGACCGGGATGGATGGCCTCACTATGAGCGAAATGAGCGCCTTCCCAACCTTAACCCTATTGAACAAGAAAAATTAATGAAAGAGGCAATAATTACCTACACTGCAGAATGGTGATGGTTTCTGAGGCAATTTCGTCATTCTCGACTTGAATAAACCCTTCGCCACAAAGTGAATCGACAGAAACCCTTCTTATTTCATTAGGAGGAAGCCCTTCTCTAGTGATAGTAGTATCGTATCGTACGGCTCGCACTCTGAGTACCACAGGAAGATCAAAGCTCTCAGTATAAATACCTAGTTCGTTTGTTTTACCCTCTCTTATCACCACACATTCGGGTTCCGTACAAAACAATCGTACATTAATTCCCGCTTGCGTGAGACCAGTGTTGTCAATCACTTTAACCTCTGCCGTTCCGGGTCCAGGAGTGTTGTCGCAAGCCACAAACCCTGCAATCAAAAGCAATGTTATGCCTGCTGTAAAAGCTTTCTTGATCATGGTATCAAACTAATTAAGCATTCAAAAGTAAGAATATTCTAAGTCGCTATTTTCGCGCACCTTTATATTTCAGACGCTCAATAAGTTTAAACGTAAAATCAGATGATTTTAAGAACTCTCATTTTTATTCTTTTTCTAACCCCCGCACTAATGATCAATGCACAAGAACGCCCTCGAGTTAAGATTGAAACATCCTTAGGCACCATGATTGTGGAGCTATATAACGAGACCCCACAACATCGAGACAATTTTCTCAAACTTGCTAAGGAAGGGTTTTACGATGGAACCATATTTCACCGTGTTATTGAGGATTTTATGATTCAAGGTGGCGATCCAAACTCCAAAGAGCCGAATGCGCAAGGTTTGGGTAGTGGGGGCCCAGGGTATACTATAGAGGCCGAAATACTTCCTCAGTTTATACATAAAAAAGGTGCTTTAAGCGCAGCGCGACAAGGCGACCAAGTAAACCCAGAGCGCAGGAGTTCTGGTAGTCAGTTTTACATCGTTCAGGGTAGAGTATCTGACGAACCATCATTAATCCAGAATCAAGGTCGATGCAATCAAGCCATTGCCCAGACTGTGCAGCGTGAGTTTTTCATGAACCCTAAAAACAAAGAGTATTTAGACCGAGTGAAAAAAGCTCAAAACGACCGTGATCAAGTGGCGCTTCAATCACTTTCTGAGGAAATCAATCCGATCATTGAGCAGATGATGGAAGGCAAAGCTTTTGAATATTCCCCCGAACACCTAAAGACTTACCAAGAAGTTGGTGGAACCCCTTTTCTAGACCAACAGTACACTGTGTTTGGTGAAGTAGTTGAAGGCCTCGAGGTAGTAGATAAAATTGCTGCTGTTGCTAAGAATAGCGAGCGTCCTGTGGATGACATCGCCATGTCGGTTTCTGTTATTGAATAATTTAGCTTGCCCATGAGTTTCGCAAAGCGCATTGAGACGTTAAAAAATCAGATCGAATCCGCACAGGCCACTACAGCTGAGGAGGCGGAAGAGTTTAGAATCAAATATCTCGGATCTAAAGGTGTTTTTAAGTCTCTTTTCGTTGATTTCAAACAAGTTACAAGCGAAGAAAAACGTCTTTTTGGCAAAACCCTGAACCTTTTAAAAACAAAGGCTGAGTCAAAGGTTAGTCAGTGGAAGGCTGAGCTCAATACACATCAAAAACCTGATGCTAACGTAGATCTCACTCGACCTGGCATGCTTAATGAACCAGGCGCTAAACATCCTATTTCAATAATTAAGGATGAGATTATCGACATCTTTCATGCTATTGGTTTTTCTGTAGCTGAAGGACCCGAAATAGAGGACGATTGGCATAATTTTTCTGCGCTCAATTTTCCACCTGAACACCCTGCGCGCGATATGCAGGACACTTTCTTTATAAAAGACCCAAACGGTGGCGAAGATTTTGTGTTGCGCACACACACAAGTTCTGTACAGGTGCGAACGATGGAGACTCAAAAACCACCAATTCGAATAATTGCTCCTGGAAGAGTTTTTCGCAACGAAGCGGTCAGTGCTCGCTCGCATTGTATTTTCCATCAAATCGAAGGCTTATATATTGATAAGGGTGTAACGTTTGCCGACATGAAACAAACCCTAGAGTATTTTGCCAACGCTTTTTTCGGTAAGAGCAAAATTCGCCTCCGCCCTTCTTACTTCCCATTTACAGAACCAAGCGCAGAAATGGATGTGTATTGGGGGCTCGAAAACGAACTGGACCATCGAATCACAAAAGGTACGGGCTGGCTTGAGGTTATGGGTTGTGGAATGGTAGACCCTGCGGTTTTAGAGTCCTGCGGCATTGACTCAGAAACTTATTCCGGTTTTGCTTTTGGAATGGGTCTTGAGCGAAGCGCCATGCAACGATTTCAAATTCCTGATATCCGAATGATCTTTGAGAATGACACTCGATTTTTGAAACAATTTCAATCTGTAATTTGAGAGCATCTCTTTTTCTCGTCACCACTCTTTTGCTCCTAGCGTTGTGCTTACAATGTTGTTCTATTCCAGAAGAAAGCCCGTCAGAAGTGCTAATTGAAGGCTTGCCCTCCCCCCAACAAATTGCTGACAGCCTCTCACGATCTGATGTCATGGTTGCAAAATGGGCAATTCAAGACAGTGAGGTCGTTTATAGCCTTCCTGAAACCATTGACTGGCAAAAAGAACTTGAGGGTTTGAAAAAAATCAATGTAAACCACCAGCGCTTTAGAGACCGATACACTGTGACGGATACCAAAATTGGAGAAACACGACAGGTAAGATTCGAAGCAAACACTTCAGGCCAAGAAGTTCAGAAAATGGTATTTCATACAATCGGTTCCCGTGTAACTTACTACCTAGTGGAAAAACATAGCTCAAGTTTTTTTTCTGAGTCCT
>JALRDM010000155.1 GCA_023262195.1 Salibacteraceae bacterium
CAGCGGTGAGCTTCCTAGTTCAATGGATTTTTCCATGGGAACTTGAAGTGCTTGGAAATGCCGCAACCTTCATGATTTATGGAGTATTTGCTGCCATAGGCCTCATTTTTATCCTTCGTGTGATTCCCGAAACAAAGGGTAAATCGCTCGAGGAATTAGAACAACAACTCGTCCATAAAAACTGACCAATATGTATTTGAAAAATACTCCGGTAGCGTTGATCATGACAGTCATTTTTGTTAGCTGTCAACCTTCTCCAAAACCAGTTGAATCCGAATCTGAAGTACAAGTAGCCACTGTTGAGGAGTCGATCGTTGTCAAGAATTTGAATTGGTCTAGTCAAGATGGTGATGCGTCGATCGCCCAATTTGAAATGAGCCCTCCAATTACGGGAAGATATCAAGTCGAGGTTTTTGGAAAATCTGACTCAAATTATTCGGTTTGGCTAGAGGATTATATAGATAACACCGATGACCGCACATATAACATTACGGGATCGATTTGCTTAGACGACAAAGGATATGGATCAAGAGACGGATCGCCAATGGCAGCCAGAAAACGAAAAATGCAAATGCATGCAATCGGTAATGGAAGAGTGGATAGCATTCGATTTAGCTTGATGTTCCCGCATAAAGAAAACACGAAGCAATTGACCCAAAATATGGATGGCACTGATTGGAATTTAGTTTGGTCCGATGAGTTTGACAGTGGACCCAAACCGGATCTATCTAAATGGTCTTATAATGTAGGTAATTGGGGTTGGGGAAACAATGAACTTCAATATTATACTGACGGACGACAGGAGAATGCGCGTGTAGAAAATGGAAACTTAATCATCCAAGCACATCGAGATGAGTGGGGACAGCTTTGGACATCGGCGCGATTGTCTACACAGTCAAATATTTCTTTTAAGTACGGTAAAGTTGAATTTCGCGCGAAGGTGCCAGCTGGTCGTGGAACTTGGGCTGCAGGTTGGTTACTTGGCGATGTATATAAGGACGAGCTCTCTTGGCCATATTGCGGCGAGATTGATGTGCTAGAGTGCGTTGGATATGAAATAGATGATGAAACAGGTAGTGGATTAAATCATGCAACTTGTCATACTAGGGCCTATTATTTTAAACAGGGCAATCAGATTGGAAGCAAGATGAAGCTCGATTCGATGGATACCAAGTTCCACACTTATGCAATTGAATGGTACCCAGATGTAATATATGGGCTATTAGATGGTGAGCGCTATTATACCTATGATAAAAACGCCAATGAGCAAGAATGGCCCTTCAATTCATTCCAAAACATTATTCTCAATCTGGCGGTTGGTGGAGGTTGGGGAGGAGCCCAAGGTATCGATGATGGCCTTCAAGACCCTGAGTACATAGTTGATTACGTGCGAGTTTACGAATTGAAATGAGGTTTGCTTTTGTTCTTTTCGTATTGTGCTTAATGACAATGCTCTTTGGTTGTCGAGAGTCGAAAATGAACGCATATACAAGCGTTCAAACTTCCGGTGCTGGTGATAAATTAGAGCCTGTTACATTTACTTCAAACCCCTCCGCTGCAGCAGACACTTTCTGTATCGATCGAACGCTGACAAAGCAAAAAATCACAGGTTTTGGTGGAGCATTTACCGAGTCAAGTGCGCAATTGCTTTTTGGTCTTTCTGAGTCAAAACGAAATGAGGTGATTGAGCAATACTTCAGCCAAGATGGTGCAAACTATTCACTTTGTCGAACACATATGAATAGTTGCGATTTTTCAATTGATCACTATTCCTACGCTCCAGTTGAAGGTGATACCTTGCTTGAGCACTTTAGCATCGAACCTGATCGAGCGGATTTAATTCCAATGATTAAACAGGCTCAAGAGACGTCTAAGGAAGGATTTAAGCTGTTGGCCTCACCGTGGACGGCTCCACCGTGGATGAAGGATAACAAGGATTGGAACGGTGGCTCATTATTGCCACAATATCAGTCGGTTTGGGCTGACTTCTTTGTCCGCTACCACCAAGCATATGCCAGCGAGGGTATTGATATCTGGGGGTATACGGTTGAGAATGAACCCTTAGGTAATGCCGCCAATTGGGAAAGCATGCATTTCACGCCAATGGAGATGGGAGTATTTGTAAAAAACCACCTGGGACCGACGATTAAGTCATCGGGTATTGATGCGAACATTTTGGTTTATGATCAAAATCGAGGAACAGAACTGGAAGAATGGTCTGAGGTCTTGTTGACAGATAAAGAATTAGAGCCATTCATTTATGGAACTGCCGTTCATTGGTATACAAGCACGGTGGATTGGATGGCGGAGTCGCTTAATCGATGCCACAACATTGCTCCGAATAAGCACATTATCCACACAGAGGGTTGCGTAGATGCCGACGTTCCTCATTGGAACGATGACGAGTGGTATTGGTCAAAGGAGGCCACGGATTGGGGCTTTGATTGGGCGCCAGAGGAGGATAAAAAAGATCATCCAAAATACGTCCCTGCTTATCGCTATGCGCGTGACATGATTGGTTGCATGAACAACTGGGTGGAAGGCTGGATCGACTGGAATATGGTGCTCGACCCAAAAGGTGGTCCGAACCTCGCGCAGAATTGGTGCGTAGCTCCAGTAATTGCGGATACAGTTAAGGATGAAGTATATTTTACACCATTGTTTTATGTGATGAGTCATTTTAGTAAATATGTGCGACCCGAGGCACAGGTTTTAGAGGTGCCGCAATTAGGGACTTTAATGACTACGGCAGTTGAGAATAAAGATGGTTCCGTTGTGATGATCGTATTAAACCAACAAAAAGATGAACTTTCTTTTGTTGTAGAACTTAATGGTCAGTTTAGCGAACATGTTATAGACGGTCGAGCCATCCAGACAATAATTTTTGACGCTTAGAGATATAACGTGGAAGAGAGTAGGAAGCAGATATATTTGGGACGTCAGCCGCTGAGGGAGCCACCTAAAGAAGTAACGGGATCGTACATCGATCGAGCCGGGGAAAAGTTTTATAGCATAAAGAATTACGATGCAATGCAGCCATTCTTTATGACGATAATTTCGCCGGATGATCATTGGTTATATGTGGCCAGTAATGGCGGAATTACGGCCGGAAGAGGAAATCCAGATAATGCGATATTTCCTTATTACACGGACGATAAAATCATTGCCAATGCAGGAAGTACAGGCAGTAAGACACTCTTAAAAGTCTTCCAAGAAGATAAGACACTCCTTTGGGAACCATTTAATGAAGACTTAGATGGAGTCTACTCGGTCGAGCGAATCATCCAGAAGAACATGATTGGCAATCGAATTGTCTTTGTGGAAACGAACCTTGATTTACAACTGCGTTTTTCATACGAATGGTCAACTTCTAAATCATACGGATTTGTACGTACCTGTTCTATTGAAAATTTGGGAGAATCAAGTAGTGAGATT
>JALRDM010000159.1 GCA_023262195.1 Salibacteraceae bacterium
ACCGATGCTCTGGGCCATGAACTGCTCCAATCTAGCGCTGCCAATACACCGATCAACATCGAAAGTCTCAATGCTGGGAACTATATTCTGCAAATCTTCACTGATAAGGGCATTTCAACACATAAAGTAAGCGTGGTCACATCACCGCGATAAACACAAGCACGCTTAAAAGTTAAGCGGCTTGTGCATCCTAGTCACGATATAGATTGGTAACCTTGAAAGGTGAAATGGATGATTCCAATAATGTTTCTGTGTGGTGCGTTTTTCACATCATGCAAATCGCACAAGAAGTTTGTGAACAGGAATGTGCCAGCCGGAGGCGTTGAAAAAACCTCTAGCAATTCTAATCGAGATAAATCAGCCAATTACGCTGATCTCAGCGCAAAATATGCCAACATGCTTGATGTTCCCACATCGAGTATCTCAAACAAGGCCTTGTATCAATTTATAGATGACTGGTATGGGACTCCTTATCAATACGGAGGGCAAACGCTTGACGGAGTAGACTGCTCTGGATTTGTCGGCAACCTACTTAGAGAGGTTTACAACAAAAATGTCCCAAGAACAACCACCTTAATTGAGGAAAAGGCACGACCTATCCCTAAATCGAAGCTCGATGAAGGCAATCTGGTCATCTTTGATATCGATGGCAAAAAGAGTTCTCACATCGGGGTGTATTTACAAAACGGCCATTTCGTACACGCTAGCTCAAGTAAAGGCGTGATCATCAGCGATTTATCAAGTGAATACTATAGCAAACACTTTAGCAAAGCAGCAAAGCTTTAGTGGGCACACGCTTACACGCTCAGACTACCATACCGTCATTTCTCCTGCCATTTCAATAATTCCAAATTTCTCTTGCGAGGGTAATGCTATTTTTGGCGGCTTAATAGACTAAGCGTACATGCGAATAATCATTGTCTTAGGCCTGCTCTTTTTTCAGGTTTTAGCGTTTTCACAAACCGGTACTATAAGAGGATTTGTTTACGACAAGGTAACCGGTGAACCCATCATCTTCACGAATGTGATCTTGAAAGGAACATCTATTGGAGCCTCTACCGATGTGAACGGTTATTATTCTATTTCTAGAATAAAGCCCGGATCCTACACGCTGATAGTTTCAGCACTCGGGTATGCCGAGTTAAGCGAAGAGGTTACCGTAAAATCTGGTCAAATTGTAAATCGACAGCTTTACATTGAAACCGAAGCATCAGAACTCGATATCGTAGATATTTCTGCCGAGAAAATTGAAGCTCAAAACGATGTACAAATGTCGGTTCAAAAAATAACCCCTAAGGAAATTGAAAAACTACCAACCATAGGTGGTGAATCGGATATTGCTCAATACATGCAAGTTTTACCTGGCGTGATCTTTACCGGTGACCAAGGTGGTCAACTCTATATCCGAGGTGGTTCTCCCGTTCAAAACAAAGTGTTATTGGATGGTATGATTGTCTATAATCCTTTCCACTCCATTGGTTTATTCTCAGTATTTGACACGGATATCATTCGCAATGCAGATGTATATACTGGAGGCTATGGTGCTCAGTATGGTGGCAGGATTTCGTCCATCATGGATATCACCACCATTGATGGCAATCAAAGTGAATTTCATGGCAATGCATCGGTGAGCACATTCGGAGCCAAATTGAATTTAGAAGGCCCCATCATCAAACCGAATAGCATTGGAGGTTCGGGCGTTTCTTACGCAGCATCGGCCAAGCATAGCTATTTAGATCAGAGTTCAAAGTTGTTTTACACCTACATAGATCCTGAAGGCCTTCCATTTCAATATACCGACCTCTATGGTAAAGTGACTTTTAAAGGTGAGAATGGCAGTAAAGCCAATGTATTTGGTTTGTTATTTGACGACCAAGTGCGGTATCAAGCCATATCTAATTTAAGTTGGCGCAATGCTGGTCTTGGCGGCAATTTCATTCTTATTCCAGGGGGAAGCCCAGTATTGATTGATGGTAGTTTTGCCTATTCAGCTTATGGCATCACCCTCGTAGAAGATGGTGTAAGCGCAGAGCGAAGAAGTGATATTGCTGGCTTTAATGGAGGATTAAACTTCACCTATTTTATTGGCGATGATGAGGCCAAATATGGCATTGAAGTGATTGGCTTTAACACCGATTACGTCTTCACCAATGAAATCGGCACTCAAATCCAACAAGCGCAGAGCACTACTGAACTAGCAGCATATTTCCGTTACAAGAAAAACTTTGGAAAGCTAATTCTTGACCCAAGTTTTAGGCTGCACTATTATGCTTCGCTAAGCACGCTATCGCCTGAACCTCGCATGGGTATTAAGTATAACGCCACGGATAATTTAAGATTCAAGGCTGCTGCCGGCATCTACAGTCAAAACCTCATAGCTGCAAACAGTGATAGAGATGTGGTGAATCTATTCAACGGTTTTCTTGCCGGCCCCGATAACCTCCAAGATGAAGTAACGCTTGAGAATGGCAACACTCGTGAGGTCCGCCATAGCTTACAAAAAGCCAATCACTTCATCATCGGCACTGAAATTGACGTCACCTCGAGGATCAATGTAAATGTGGAAGGTTACTATAAAATATTTACCCAGGTGACAAATATCAATCGCAACAAAATATTTGAAGCCACCGATGCCGACCAGCCCGATGTGCTAAAGCGCGACTTCATCATTGAAATAGGCGAAGCTTATGGGGTAGATTTTGTAATCAAGTACAAAATGAAGGAAATCGACCTATATGGTGTTTACTCCCTAGGAAGGGTTACTCGTTGGGATGGTATTCAGTCCTATGCGCCCGTATTTGACCGAAGACACAATGTCAATTTTGTGGGTTCCTATGAGTTTGGCAAATCACGCCTATGGGAGTTTAACGCACGCTGGAATATGGGTTCTGGATTCCCATTCACTCAAACGCTTGGATTCTATGAAAAGTATGATTTCTCAAGCGGCACAGGCACCAACATAGGAACAGCCAATGGCGATATTGGGGTGATTTATGACGATTTGAACGGAGGACGCCTACCCTATTATCATCGCCTCGACTTTACCTTAAAGCGAGAATTTGTATTTAGCGTAAACACCCAATTGGAAGCCAATATTGGTGTGACCAACGCCTACAATCGAGAGAATATCTTCTACTTTGATCGTATCAATTTTGAGCGGGTAAATCAGCTTCCATTGATGCCATCGGCTGGTATGAAGCTGAGCTTCTAACTTGAGCAAACCTTCAGGCAACTTGAATCAATATAAAAAATACTTTTTGCTAATAATTTGCGCTACTTAATAAACCTGATCTGCAGGTTTAGTTTAAAAAATAATTCACCATTCTCCATATAAATCTCTCCAAAATCATGTCGAGAACTACTTGCGGTTTCGAGTTTGGTATTTACTATCAAATAGTCTTCTCACAATTTTATAAAGAAAGCGTACAATGTAGCTGACACTATGAAAGCATAATGGGCTTGTTTATTTCAATCGCCAAACTTTTACCAACAAAATTTCTTCCAATAAAATTCTCGATTGCCTATCGGATGTTTTTACTTTTGATTCCCGTATTAAAAGAATCGAATACGGGTGTCAACAAAGTATATTTTCGTTACAGGTGGAGTGACCTCATCGCTCGGAAAGGGCATCATCTCTGCCTCGCTGGCCAAACTCTTACAAGGCCGCGGCTACAGCGTAACCATTCAAAAACTTGACCCCTACATCAATGTAGATCCGGGCACGCTCAACCCCTATGAACATGGGGAGTGCTATGTGACAGATGATGGCGCAGAAACCGACCTCGACCTTGGCCACTATGAGCGGTTTTTGAATGTGCCTACTTCGCAATCCAACAACGTAACCACAGGGCGCATCTACCAAACCGTAATCAACAAGGAGCGCAAAGGAGACTACCTCGGCAAAACGGTGCAGATCATTCCGCACATCACCGATGAGATTAAAAACTGCGTAACCAAGCTGGGCAACACTGGCCAATACGAAATTGTGATCACCGAAATTGGTGGTACCGTAGGTGACATCGAGTCGCTGCCCTACATAGAGGCGGTGCGTCAGTTTCGCTATGAACATGGCCGCGAAAACGTGATGGTGATTCACCTCACGCTCATCCCCTACCTCAGCGCTGCGGGTGAACTCAAAACCAAGCCTACGCAACACTCTGTAAAAACATTGCAATCGCAAGGGATCCAACCCGATGTGTTGGTGTGCCGCACCGAGCATGAGCTTTCGGCAGATCAAAAGAAAAAGATTGCGCTTTTCTGCAACATTGAAGACGACTCGGTAATCGAGAGCCGCGATGCAGAAACCATCTATGACGTTCCGCTCATGATGGAAGATGAAAAACTCGATCAGGTGGTGCTCAAGCGATTGGAATTGCCCATGCGCGATGCGCCAGACCTCACCAATTGGAAGAAGTTCTTATCTCGATTCAAAAACCCTACGTGTACCATCCGCATCGGGTTGGTGGGTAAGTACGTGGAGCTGCAAGATGCCTATAAGTCGATCTTAGAAGCATTGGTGCATGCTGGGGTGAGCAACGAGTGTGTGGTGGAAGTGGTATCGCTGCACAGCGAAGAAATCACGCCATCCAACGTGGAAGATACCTTGGAGGGGCTTC
>JALRDM010000161.1 GCA_023262195.1 Salibacteraceae bacterium
GATTTGTGTAGCATAGTCCTTCAAGTTGTCAATTTTCCACTGGTTGGCGAGCTTGTTCCAGAGATCAACTCGAATCGGCATTTCAGTTTCAGCTGAATCGACTCCGAGAATGTTGACGCCATTCAACAGAAAAGGATAAACGGTCATATTAAGCTGATCAGATGATACTAGGCCACATGCAGCAACGCTTCCTTTTGGCGCACAAGCTTTAACACAAGTCTCTAATGTTGAGCCACCAACAGTATCAATAGCGCCAGCCCATCTGCTGCGCAGCAACGGCCTTCCCGAATCATCATTAGAGAATGACCTAGGCTCGATACGATGTGCACCCAGTTTGGTCAAATATGGCTTCGCATTATCATTGCCTGTCGTAGCGATTACATTATATCCAGCCTTTGATAAAATACCCACTGCCATGCTGCCTACTCCTCCCGTTGCTCCTGTTACCAAAATTTCACCCAAATGTGGTGTTTGACCCATTTTTTCGAGCTTATAAAGGCTTAGTGCTGCGGTAAACCCAGCAGTTCCAAGAATCATGGATTCATAAAGGCTCAGCTCCTCTGGTTTCTTCACCACCCATTCACTTGGAACTCGAACATATTCTTGAAATCCTCCACTAGTGTTCATACCCAGGTCATAACCTGTAACAATTACAGAATCACCGGTATTGAAGGAGTCGTCACTGCATTCTTCGACAATTCCGCTTACATCCACCCCTGGTGTGTGTGGAAATTGCTTGGTAATGCCTTTGTGTCCAGAAGCTGAGAGTGCATCCTTATAATTAAGTCCAGCGTATTTAGCCTTTATCAGTACTTCACCCGAGGGCAATTCTGAAATGTGTTTAGTTTTAATTTTCCTCTGGAAACTACCATCGGCATTTTCAGAAACGACTAAGGCTCTAAAGGTTTGGTCACTCATTTGCTATTCCTGCACCTTAGTAAGGCGTACCACTATTCTTTTCTGCTTTTTGTCATCTGGAGCCACATCTTCTAAGAGTTCTTCATCTGCCATACCCGTAGAGCTTAGCCTTTCTGTTGGCAATCCTTTGAAGTTGAGCTTGGTGGCCACCCATAGTGCGCGAGCTTTGGAGGTGGCCTTTTTTGCAGTACGTTCCACTTTATTACTAGCGGCTGTGGTATGGGCCTTCACTTCAAGATGCAATTCTGTGAAAGCGAGTGATATGTCTGATAGGTGATCCAACTGCTCTTTGGCATCTGCATGTAACTCATCCCCTTCAAACGGCACCTTATCCAACTCAAAAATCATTGACATTTCCTTAGATTCCATAAAATCCAAAACATCATATTCCCATGTACCCTCGGCATATTTATCTCTGAATCCATTGATTCGATCGTCACTTGATTATTCTGAAACTTCATTTTTCAAAGTATCAGTTTCAACAGGTCTTTTTTCTTCGCCCATGGTGGGCTGTATTGTTGTGATCTCTGTCTCTTGCGTTTCAGTTGACCCACCACCGCTACAACTTGCCGTGTAAAGTGATATCAGAACTATAATCAGTACTGTAATTTGGTTATTCATTTATTCCATTATTAATTAATAGCTCCTTGAACTATTGATTCTACGATCTGAGGGTCCAACAACGTACTAGTATCTCCCAATTTATCGGGCTCACCTTCTGCCACTTTCCTCAAAATTCTTCGCATTATTTTTCCACTGCGCGTTTTAGGTAAGCCTGTTACGAACTGTATCTTATCAGGTTTCGCAATTGGACCGATTTCTTTAACCACGGTATTGATGATTTGCTTTTGAGCTTTTTCA
>JALRDM010000184.1 GCA_023262195.1 Salibacteraceae bacterium
CCAGTGGCAATGAAGTATCTGAAAGTGCGAATGAATTCTCTGCGATGGCTATGGGTGAAATGGGACAGGATGAAAAACGAGTGGTTAAATATGAAAAAGCAGCAGTTTCAATATCCGGAAAAATTTCAGGGGCCGAGAATGGGCTTGTGTACTTGCAGATCGTAGAATCAAAAGACGTTAGGGGTATTGATACTATAACCGCAGGCCCAAATGGAGAGTATGCCTTTGAATATGAGGCGGAAATCCCGCAGTTTTATCGCGTTGGTGTCAACGCACAGAACTCGTTTTACTTGATTTTAGCACCTGGTGAGTCGGCAGAAGTCAATGCCAATATTGAGAACCTCTTCAAATCGTTTCAAATTATCGATGCTCCTGAAGAGTCTCATCGCATGAAGGAGATGAACGGCATTACAGGTATGGCAGATTCTATTAATATGATTTTACAAGCGGCCCAAATGAACAAGGATCAAAACATGCTTCAAGATGCCATTAATGAATACGAAAATGTAAACGCAAGATTGCAAAGAGAAATCAAGGCCTTTATTAAGCGTAAGCCTGCCAGCTTGAGTTCGCTGGCAGCACTTCAAAATTTGAATTTTGATACGGACTTCAATTACTATCTCGAGGTGATCACAGCATTAGATGGAATAGTGGATGGCAACGATATATACGATAACATGAAAACTCAGGTATTGGAAATGCAGAAGGTTGCCGTAGGAGCCATTGCACCTGAAATTGATATGTTTCAACCCAATGGCGAAAAAATTACATTAACTCAATTAACGCAGGAAAATGAATATGTTTTGATTGACTTTTGGGCGTCATGGTGTGGTCCCTGTCGTAGGGAAAACCCAAACGTAAAGCGCGTGTATGACAAATACCATGATAAGGGATTTGAAATTTTAGGTGTGTCTCTAGATAAAGCAATGCAACCATGGCTCAATGCAATTGGTCAGGATGGTCTTGAATGGCGCCATGTAAGTGATTTGAAATATTGGAATTCTGCAGTGGTTCCTGATTATCAAATTACGGGTATACCACTCACCGTATTAGTGGATAAGGATCGAAGGATTGTTGCGAAAAATCTTCGTGGAGACGCGTTAGATATCAAATTGGCTCAATTGCTCGGTGAATAATTCTGCCTTAAAAATAGTCACCATAGTAGCTTGCGTACTCAGCAGTGTTGGTGCGTTTGGACAATATTTTCAACAGGATGTTGCCTACACCATTAATGTAGCGCTAGATGACCAGAAACATATATTGCAGGGCAGTGAAGAGGTGGTTTACACAAATAATAGTCCAGACACCCTAGAATTCATTTACTTCCATATCTGGCCAAATGCATACAGCACTAAGCGAACTGCACTTGCGAAGCAACTTGTGCGTATTGGGGAAACTTCTCTTTTTTTCGCTGATGAAAGTGAAATGGGTTACATTGATAGCCTATCCTTTGCACTAGATGGCAAGCTTTGTCTTTGGGAGATTGATGAGGAAAATCCTGATATCTGTAAGGTTTATATGGAGAAGCCGCTTGGTCCTGGTGAAACGGTCACCATATCTACGCCATTCAAGGTAAAAGTACCTTCAGGATTGATTTCTAGGCTTGGGCATATCGGTGAAAGCTATCAAATCACTCAATGGTATCCTAAACCAGCAGTATACGACACAGCGGGTTGGCATCAAATGCCATACTTGACTATAGGGGAGTTCTATTCAGAATTTGGGTCAGTCGATGTGTTCATTACTGTGCCAGAAAACTATGTAGTTGGTGCTACTGGAGATTTACAGAATAAAGATGAAATTGACTGGCTTAATCAACGTGCCGAAAAGACAGAACGCTGGTTAGCCGCACGGACAAAGAGTGGTGATTGGAAGGACTATTCAGATAGCCTAGACTTTCCGCCATCATCTGAAAAGGTCAAAACGCTGCATTTCAGTCAAAAAAATGTACATGATTTTGCCTGGTTTGCTGATAAGCGTTATCACGTTTTAAAAGATACGGTGACCTTGCCATGGTCAAAGGCGGATGTCACTGTTTGGACCATGTTTACCAACAAGAAGGCCAAATTATGGAAAGAAAGTCTTGAGTACATGTCAGATGCTGTGTACTATTATTCGCTTTGGAATGGTGATTATCCTTACAAGCACGCCACTGCCGTTGATGGAACCATATCTGCTGGAGGTGGAATGGAGTATCCAAACATTACTGTGATTGGCGATGTGGGAGATCCTTTATCGTTGGAGACGGTAATCATGCATGAGGTAGGCCATAATTGGTTTTACGGTATTCTAGGTAGCAATGAACGTAGGTATCCATTTCTAGACGAAGGACTCAATAGCTACAACGAGCAGCGCTATCTAGCCACAAAATATCCCGATGGTAAACTTTTATCCAAATCAAATTCAAATGCTGCATTCAAATTTGCCGGACTTGATTATTATGACATTGAAGATCAACATGAGTTAACTAGCCTTCTCATGGCCAGGGCAAATAGAGACCAGCCTATGGACATTCCTGCGAATGAATATTCATTTCTTAATTATGGCTTTGTAGTTTACTCCAAATCAGCCACGGTTTTTAACTATCTGCAGCATTTCCTTTCAGATAGCATCATGGACAGAGGGATGCAACGATATTTTGAGGAGAATAAATTTCGTCATCCATATCCGAATAGTTTGCAAAATGCTCTAGAGGCCGAATCGGGTGAAGATCTTGATTGGTTTTTTAAAGGTGTGATATCCACAACCTATAGAATCGATTACAAGATCAAGCGCGTGACCAGCGATGAAGGTCAAACCACTGTAGCTCTTAAAAACAGAGGTATTAATGCTCCGTTACACTTAGCCTTGAAAGATGATAAAGGCCAAATCGTTTGGGATAGCTGGATCGATGGATTTGACAGAGACACACTTATTCAAATCAATGAGCAAGGTGACCAAGTCATCATTGATCCAGATGATGTCATGCCTGAGCATATTAGAGATAATAACTATTCAAATACAACAGGTCTTTTGAAGCGCACTGAACCTATAAAGATGAAATTTCTAGGTTCTGTCGAAAAGCCAACTTTAAACCAGGTGTTTTATACTCCGATTATTGGCTGGAACTTACCGAGTGGATGGATGCCAGGACTTGCGTTGTACAATATCACACTGCCCACACGTAAGTTTACCTATGTGCTTGCGCCAATGTTCTCTACTCGAGCCATTGATGCGGTCGGTACTGGCCACATTGGATATTCGATCATGCCAAATGGCTCTGGATTTGAAAATATTGAGCTATCAGTTTCTGGAAAAAGGTATGTGTATGATTGGACTGCTGGAAATGACTCGAGATATAATCGTATTAATCCAACTGCAACCTTCTACCTAAGGCCAGTAAACTATGCAGGACTCCTCTCTCAAAAATTCATATTAGGTAGTGTCCTGAATATCACAGAGCAACCGGGTATTGATCCATCGGGGTCTTTGAATTATATCAATACCGAAGAGCTATATAATCGCTTAGAATACCACCTTAAGTATGGTCACCCTGTATTCGCGTCTGGAGCTGTGGCTTTGATAGAACAAACCAGAGATTTTGTACGTAGCTCCATTGAACTTAAAGAGCGAATAAAGCTTGACAATGTAAGTTTTGGAGTTCGTTTGTTCGCAGGAGCCTTTTTGGCAAACAATACCACCAGCCCCATATATAATTGGCGTATGGACGGACAAGACTCGCGCACTGATTATGCCTTTGATGGAGGGTTTTTAGGTAGATCTAGAAACGATCAATTTTTGAATAGACAATTCATGGAAACACATGGTGGTTTTAAAACTCCGACAGCCATTGGCCAGTCAACGCGTTGGTTGGTCGCTGCCAATTTTAAAGCAAGCCTGAATAAACTTCCATTTGGCCTGTTCATGGATGTAGGTTCAAGTGCCAGCGAACCCTTGGTGGCAGATGCAGGAGTCTATTATTCACTTATCCCAGAATTTGTTGAAGTATATCTCCCTTTGTTATACTCATCGAGCATTCAGTCGGAGGTCATAGCCAACAGTCTTGCGTGGCATGACTTAATTAGATTCCAGCTTCGGCTTGATCGGTTGAACATAGTAGAAAAAGCCAAGCGACTGGAAATATGATGGAAAGAGACACAATCTATTTCGCATCTGACTTCCATTTAGACAATTCTGAAAAGGGAAAAGAACGCGAATTAAGAGTAGTGGCGTGGCTCGATTCTATAAAACACAATGCAAAAGAGATATATCTCTTAGGTGATGTTTTTGATTTTTGGTTTGAGTATAAATATGTTATACCCAAAGGATTTTCAAGGCTTTTTGGGAAGTTAGCAGAACTATCCGATGCTGGCGTAGACCTTCATATTTTCACAGGCAATCATGATGTTTGGATGTTCGATTATTTCACAGAGGAATTCAATGCTGTGGTACATCGTGAGGAGATTCGAATCACTCGATTTGACAAAACTTTGATCGTTGGTCATGGCGATGGTCTAGGGCCTGGTGATCATGGTTATAAGTTTATCAAAGCAATATTCACAAATAGACTTTGCCAAAGGCTCTTCGCAGCGTTGCACCCGGGTTTAGGGGTGTCATTAGCTCGGTTTTTTTCGAGGAAAAGTAGGGAGTCAACTAGGGATAAAGACGCGATTTATCTGGGAGATGATAAGGAGTATTTGGTTCGCTATTGCAATAGCGTAAATGAGAAGGAAAGCATTGACTATTTCATTTTTGGACACAGACACATGCTTCTTGATAAGGAACTGGCCAATGGCGGACGATACCTGAATTTAGGCGCTTGGTTTGAAAATGGAAATTTTGCTAGACTTGACCGTGATGGTCTTGAGCTCGAAAAAGCTTAACCAACTTTTCTTATAAGTTCGGCCAACCTGTTTGAGTACCCCCACTCA
>JALRDM010000271.1 GCA_023262195.1 Salibacteraceae bacterium
GAAGCGATCATCAGGCGTTGTTGACGCGAGGTGCTTAAAGGTAATTCCATCATCTTCGCTCACGTATATTCCGTAACCTGGCCAATTATCATCAAAATCACAACCTGAACCAACATATATGAGTCCATTGGTAGTGTCCTGGTGTATGGCAGATATTATCGAAGTGCTTGAGTCTAGATTGTTAAATTGAGAATGACGCTCCCAAAAACTACCACCATCATAACTAATATACAAACCACCAGAGGCCGAGCCAACCAACATTGTATCTGGCTTGCCATACACTTCAATTATTGCTCGGGATCTACCACCTACGTTATCTGGCCCTTGCTGAACGAAGGACAACCCTAAACTATTTGAACGAGCCGCACCTTTACTATTAATCTCATTCCATACCTTATTTCTAATAGCAGGATTATATAGACCTGTCGGCATGTCAACTTTGGCCCAAGCCATCTTGTCACCAGCATTGGTTTGGTCATTGGAATTCTGAGCAGCATTTCTTTCAGAATAAGTACGAGCAGGCTCCTGCCAATTCAATGCAAGTAAACCTGTTATAGCTGCGGTGGCGGCAATGGGTAGTAAAAATTTCTTCATAATTAATTTGCTGTTTGCAAGTCCTTTATTCTGTGAAAAAAGGAAGCGCAATTTAACGAAAATATAACCCAATATCAGCCATATTGTTTGAAACAAATGTCTCATTTATAAAACGGTGGAAAACCCAAGAATATGGTAAACGATTACAGATGGCGTTTACCCATTTGAAAGCCAACGAATAAGGTCAAATAGAATTGGTCATTATAGGTGTTTTCCATAATTGGAATTCGTCTGGCAAAAACATCCAAAATGACTCCAATTTCTATGGCACGAATTATAGAGTCATCAGAAGAATACTCAAAGTTTAGCGTGGCTTTTGTGTGACCTCCTGGATATGGTCTGATCGACCCAAGTCTATATAATGCTGGTGCGCGCCCCAATACTTCACCCTGATTATCTAGCTCCACACTATACCTTACAATTTCATTTCGACCTTCTCCATTTGCTCGATAATCAACATAAACTGGTTTGGCTAATCCTAAGCTGGGCCCAAATAGGGCGTAGTAACTAACACGTACTCCACGCTTCAAATCCTTGTCAAACAAAACATTTTGCCACCCAAAGGAGGTTCGAAGCATACCTACCGAATTGATCTTACCGAAAAAGTAACCCCGTGAATCTTGTCCGCCACGATTAATCTTAAATTCTTTGGGGTGCTTGACTGTCAATAGATCAACACTAACTATTCGGTTAGAAAAACCGGTCTTTCTCCATGCATGTTGATAGTTTACACCAATGCCTTTTGTGTGTAAAAAAACACTCGCAGCATCATGAGACCTATAAAATGCTTTGTTGGTAACTCCATTCTGAGCCTGAACATCTACCAACCCACAAGGATTTATAAACAGGATGATAAGCACAAAAAATGGCACGTTCGCTCGCATTGAGTCAAATGTACCACATAGAAATCTAAAACATGCTTTCGGTCATTAACCGAAAACTAAATTTTGTGAATGATTCGGATCTATCCTAAGAAGGTATTTCGGTCAACTGGTCAGCAGAATCCAATGTACCGTATGCGGGACATGTTTCGTGAGATTTGCATGAAGACGCAGAAATAGCAATAATGAAGGTGGCGATGATTAAGAGCGATATTCGTTTCATATTTTCTATCGTTTTACTTAAGTGACCGTAAGATGGTCAAATTTAAGGTATTGTAACGTTGAGTTTTGGTTTTTATAATCTTGTTTTCGACAAAGCGGTGTATGAGGGGTATAAGAAAGAATGAAATTAGTGGATGCATAGTAGATTGAATAAAAAATGGGTTGACTTAATGAAGAATGAGTCGGTCTTGGCTAGGCTTGAAGTGATTATTGACAAAGTCGAATCGTCTCGATCCAAACAAAATGTCTTTCCAAAAAGGAGTGATGTTTTTAAGGGATTAAATATGGTTGATCCCGAATTGGTAAAGGTGGTCATCCTAGGTCAAGATCCGTATCATGGGTTCAATCAGGCGAATGGGCTGGCTTATGCGGTTCCTGAAGGGGTGAGCATTGCGCCATCATTACTAAACATCTATAAGGAGCTATATAATGACATTGGCATGGCCATGCCAGCGCATGGCGACCTTTCTTGCTGGGCGAAGCAGGGTGTGTTACTTCTAAACTCTGTATTGTCTGTAGTAGAATCAAAACCGGGGTCACATAGAAATTTGGGGTGGGAAATAATTACAGATGAAATAATTCTAGCCTTGTCGCGTTCGAGGACCAATCTAGTTTTTATGCTCTGGGGAGGTTTTGCAAGATCAAAAAGGCATCTAATTGAAACTTCCAATCACTTGGTTTTGGAAGCGCCTCATCCCTCGCCACTCTCTGCTTACAGAGGTTTTTTTGGGAGCAAACATTTTAGTCAGGCTAATGCATTTTTAAAAAGAAATGATGCGGAAATTATTCATTGGGATTGTCTGTAGCTTTTTAAGTCTGCACGGCTTTGCTCAAGAGGATCTGGGTTTTTCCTACATCAAAGTGCGTGAGATTGATTCGCAGTTTACCAAAATAGATCGCTACAGCAAGAAGCACTATAAAGCAAAGCAGTACAGTTCCTTGCTTGATGAGCTAAGGACTCAATGTAATAACGAGGGGTTTGTTTTGCACAGACTTCAATCAGACACTATAAATGATACCTTATTCATCACCGTTGAGCTGGGTAAATCCTATCGCTGGTCTAACCTCGAATCCGATGAAATTGCGAAGGAATACATGCGTAAAGCTAGAATTCGAGTTGAGAAATTTTCTAGAAAAGCTGTATCCGCTAAGCGCATTGGAACTGCCTTTAATCGAACCTTAAGGTATTGTGAAAACCATGGATTTCCTTTCGCGAGCATTAAAATAGATAGTGTGTCTATAGTGTCAGAATCGGTTGCTGGTATTATTAAGTTAGAGCTTGGGCCATACACCACCATTGATAGTCTGGTGCTTGTGGGAGATCTAGATGTTCGAGAGGGTTTCATAGCAGGATACACTGGCTTAAAGGAAGGTAGCGCATATAATGAGCAAAGGATAAGGGGTGCTGCACAGGACCTTGATCAAGTTCCATTTATCGTTACGCCTAATGGAGCGCAAGTGCAGTTTAATGAGTCGGCTACAAAGGTGATACTGCAGCTTAATAAAGAGCGTGCAAGTAGATTTGATGGAATTGTTGGCTTTTTACCTGATGAAAATACAGGCGAGCTTCTAATTACAGGGGATGTGTCTATTCACCTCGAGAATTCACTAAAGCAGGGTGAAGTGTTTGACCTTAAATGGAGAAGGCTTCAATCAAACACGCAGGATCTAGAAGCAATTACCAGTTTTCCCTTTGTGTTTGATTCACCATTCGGACCGGATGCTCGGTTGAAGATTTACCGGAGGGATACAACCTTTACCGATGTGTTTGGCAAAGCAGGAATTCGTTACATCTTTAGTCGAAACAACTATGTGAGGGCGTTTGTAGATCAGCAGGTGACCAATCTTATAAGCACTTCTCAATACGAGAATACTTTGGTGATTCCAGAGTACTTAGATCGCAGCATTACCTCCTTTGGACTTGGAATACGATATGCCAAACTTGATTACATGTTGAATCCTGCTAAGGGCATTATTATAGATGTTGACGGAGCGGTTGGTACCAAACGGATCATCGAAAATGCGGATATACCCCAAGCGATTTATGATTCACTTGAACTAAACTCAGTACAATTTAGAACCAATGGTGACATTGCTTATTTCGTATCTGTTGTGCCGAGGTTGGTTTGGCACCAACGTTTTTTAGGTGGATCTATCTTGAATAACCAGGTGTTTAATAATGAAGCTACACGCATTGGGGGACTTAAGACTTTGCGGGGGTTTAATGAAGAGGCAATATTTGCCACAAGCTACATGATTGCGCGAAATGAACTCCGCTACCAGATAGAGCGAAATGGTTATCTGTTTTTGTTATTTGATGGAGCTTGGTATGAAAATATGTCGCTGAACCACTTGGGTGCTCGAAGAGATACTCCTTATGCTTTGGGTTTGGGAATTACCTTAGGAACTAAAGCTGGTATATTTAGTCTTTCTGCCGCTGCGGGTAGTGAGCAGGGTAACCCCCTTTTAATTAGGTCTACGAAATTTCACTTTGGTTTTCTCAGCATATTCTAAGGTGAATGATTGCCTAAGGTGTACGTTTGTTGATCATCTTTTAAGCGCCTTGTTGTGATAGAATATCTTGTTTTTCTGGTTGTTGGTATTGGTATTGGTTATGTAATAGGTTTTTTCATCAATCGTTCAAAAAAGTCGAGCGATGGTGATTTAAGCCAAGCCCAAGCCGAGATAGAAGCCATAAGGTCTGAAAGAGATGAAGCACGCGAACAACGTGCCGAGTTTTCTGGCAGACTTCAAAAATCAATTGAGGAATTTCAAAAGCAAGACACGGCACTCAAATTACAGACTGAGGAAATAAAAGAATTAACGGGAAAGGTCAAATCGCTCGAGGCTGAGAGAAATAATTTAGAAGAAAAGCTCATGGAGCAAAAGGGCGAAGTGGAGAAGCTCAACGAGCGCTTTAAAAATGAATTCAAGGTTTTGGCAGATCAAATTCTAAAGCAGAATTCTAAAGAGTTTTCGAGTACCCACCGCAAAGAATTGGATGAGCTGTTACGTCCTTTCAAAGAACGAATTGAAAACTTTGAGAAACGCGTTAATGAAGTATATAAGGATGAGAATGAGAGTAGGTCGAAACTTTTTGGCCAAGTGGAGGAGCTGATGAAACTCAACCATAAAATCTCGGATGAAGCCAATAATCTTACAAAGGCGCTTAAGGGTGATTCGCAAAAACAAGGCGCATGGGGTGAATTCATACTTGAGAGTATCCTCGAAAGCTCAGGGCTCGAAAAGGGGGTAGAATATGAAACGCAAAGCTCAACCACCACTGAAGAAGGTAGGTTTAGGCCAGATGTAATTGTAAAACTTCCTGACGATCAGCACATCGTTATTGATTCAAAAGTTTCTTTGAAGGCTTACGAAGCTTCCGTAAATGCTTCGAGCGATGAGGAAAAACAATCGTATTTAGCTCAACACGTAGCAAGCATTAAGGCTCATGTTAAAGGTTTAGCCGATAAAAATTATCAATCTTTAATAAAGGGACAATCGTTGGATTTCGTGCTCATGTTTGTGCCAATTGAAGCGGGTTTCTCTGAGGCACTTCGAAACGATAATTCGCTTTATAATTATGCGTGGGAGAAAAGAATTGTCATTGTTAGTCCCACCACACTGCTCGCCACACTCAGAACCATAGCAAGTGTTTGGAAACAAGAGAAGCAAAATAGAAATGTGGCCGCCATTGCTGACGAAAGTGGTAAAATGTATGACAAGTTTGTTGGGTTTCTCGAAGACATGGAGAAGATAAACAGAGGGCTTGGTATGTCTACAAAAGCCTATGATGAGGCCTTAAAAAAACTAAATTCAGGTACTGGAAATTTGGTTAGGCGAGCCGAAAAGATTAAGGCCCTCGGTGCGAAGGCGAGCAAAGAAATTCCTGACTCTTTTTCGGGCGAATGATCTCAAGGAATTCGCTCGGGTTGATTGGTGGTTTGCTTATGTTGATATGCTTGTCTGCGTGTCAGACTTCCTCGAAGACTGGAGGGAGAGATATAAGCGGCAACTATGCGAGCCAGCTACAGAAATCGCTCGACCTTGAAGCGAAGGTCTTTTCAAATTCTGATGGTAAGGTATCCGTGCGCTTGAAGATTTTACAAAATGATCTGAGCTTCGATAAAGGTAAAACCAAGCTTTCCGTTAGCTATGCCGTGTTTAGTTCATATTCGGCACCGCAGCCATTGGATAGTAATCGAATAGTTAAAGAGCTAATTCAAACGGATCATCAGTTTCTTGAAACCGAAGTAGAGCTGAGTGTTATGAGCGGGCGGGGCTATATACTAGAGCTTGAAGTCCGCAACCCAATGAGCGGTAGGTCGGCCAAAAAAGTGATTGATATAGTGGACCCAAATAAGTTTTCTGGCCAGTCTTTTTCTATATCCGACTTTGAAGGTCGAATCATCTATGAACCTTATGTCAACTCTGCTGACAGCTACTTGATTACATGTTTAGAGGATCAAACGGCATTGTTTGTCAAGTTTTATGATCGGGATTTTCCTATTGCCGCCCCTCCCTTTTCTACCGCTAATCCAAAGCCCTTCAATTTTAAACCGGATAAGACATTTAGGTTAAATATGGTAGATGCTCGTCACACAGTGCTGTATATCACTCAGCCTGGGTTTTATCACATAGTGCAAAAAGAGGACGATCAACAGGGTGGTTCTATACACTATTTTGGAAATCACTATCCAGAATCAAAGACGGTTAATGATTTGCTTTATCCTTTGCGATATATCACTACCAATGAAGAGTACACGGACCTTCAGGAGAGTAAAAACCTCAAAAAAAGCATTGATGCCTTTTGGCTTAGGCTGGGAGGAGATCAAGTGAGGGCAAAGAAATTGATCCAGAATTATTACACCCGTGTAGAAGAATCGAATGTTCATTTTACCTCTTACATAGAAGGATGGAAATCGGATAGAGGAATGTGTTACACAATTTTTGGATCTCCAACTAAGGTCACCCGAAGCACTTCAAAGGAAGTATGGATGTATGGTAACCCCGGTGATTTTAATGCGTTGAAATTTGAGTTTGTTAAAGTGGTGAATCCTTTTTCTCAAAACGATTTTAGATTAATACGAAGTGCTACATTGAAAACACCTTGGTACAGAGCTGTAGATTTATGGAGGCAAGGTCGGATAACTACATACTAGAATGAAAAAAGATCAACAACAGATATATGGATTTCACCCTGTGATGGAGGCACTGCTTTCAGGCAAAACGCTTGACAAACTCTTCATTTTAAAGACTGAAAACAATCCTCAAATAAAAGACCTGATATCTCTAGCACGTAAAATGCAGGTTTCTGTAATTAAGGTGCCGAAGGAAAAATTAAACAAACTGTGTAGAGCAAATCATCAAGGTGTGGTTGCATACACTTCTCCGATAGACATTGGTGATATTGAAATGATCATTCAATCAGTTTTCGAACAAGGGGAGGTTCCTTTTTTCATTATGCTGGATAAGGTTAATGATGTGCGAAATTTTGGATCCATCGCTCGCACCGCCCTCTCTGCTGGATGTCATGCAATTATTATTCCTTACAAAGGTGCTGCCGCTATTAATGAAGATGCCATAAAGACTTCTGCAGGGGCGCTGCATCATTTACCAGTATGCAAAGTGATGTCGATGGGTGATGCTATTAAGCTCATGTCGGCTAGTGGAATTACAACCATCGCTTGTCATGAAAAAACGGAAACCAGTATTCACAAGGTTGACCTCTGCAGACCGGTAAACCTGCTTTTCGGAAATGAAGGAAACGGCATCGATCCGCACTTATTGAGAATGGCAAGCGAATCTGCCTTGATACCAATGTATGGCAAGGTATCGAGCCTTAATGTTTCGGTAGCAGCAGGTATTTGCTTGTTTGAAGTGTCGCGGCAGCGAAACCCTTAAGCCACAACCATGTGCTGCATTCGTTTAAGCTCTGAGTAAGGGCGATTCTGAATATTGGCCTCAACCCATGTAATGTAATCGAAATATTCTAGCGCAACGCGCTCGTCTTCGTTTTTCAAAAGCTTTCTCAAACCATCTCGCATTTCAAGAAATGCTTCACTCTTATCATTCAAATTTCTTGCTGCTTTAATGAGTTTTTTGAAATGCTTGATGAATTCGACTTCAAACTCATATCCCACCTTGGCGTCCTTCTTCTTTTTAACGTAATAGCGTTCGGTCGATTTAATAAGGTAATCAAGGAGATCGAAATTCTCAAGCTCGAAGTGGATTACCAGATTGAATAGCTTGGAAAAGCTGTAAATATCTTGCCTTAGGTTGCTTTCATTGTCGTTCAAGACATTATTGATTCTGCGCAAGGCCTCTCTATATTTTCCTGCACCAAAATAGATGTTGGCAAACATGTGATCGAAGACAACCTCATCCTCTTTAGTCAGTTTTTCACCAAATGAATTGAGTTGATCATTGATTCCTTCCATCATATTAAGCGCCTTTGAAAAGTCTCCCATGCGCTCATATGCCAGAAGTTCGAAATAGTGAGTGGTAAGGAAAATGCGCATTTTGATATCGACCCGATTAAACCCAGCTTGACCTTTCAGTGAGCGCATCTTTTCAATCAGTTCAAATAGCTTATCAAAGTCACCCGAACCGATATAGTAGTAAAAGAGGTTGCCAAGCGATTTGATGTATTGTTTAGGAATGTCCTGAATAAGATTCGGGTTTTCTTCGAAAATGCTGACAACACGGCTAAAATTCAAAAATGAATCTTCTACTTCATTACTTGTTATCGCACAGAGACCCTTAACGTAATAACACGTAGCAGCAGCTCTTTTTGACAACGCTGTGTTCTTCCCCTTGATTAATTCGTGTGATTGAATCTCGTTAACCAATTGCCGCTCTAAGTCATTTCTAACGTACCCTCCTTGTCTGAATACATAATTGATCTTACTATACAGTATTTGATACTCTGCTAGGTTGCGTAGTTTCTTGATTACATTATGTTCTTCATCAACCAGCTTATTCAGGTCTCGATCAAATTTGCCTGATTGAAATTCTTCTTCCAACAATGCCTTTTCCCATTTAATCAATTCAAATAGATAATAGAATCGCTCATGGCTTTGCGCGATTTTTTTGGCTTTTCGCACCAGTTTTCCACATTCTGAATAAAGTGCTTTATTGTAAAGTATTTCAATGCTTTGGATGTGTTCGGCAAGTATGGCTGAAACAGTATTTTCAGAGTAAAACAACCGTAAGCTTTTGAGAATCAGCTTGTAGAGATGGTTTTTTTCGCTGGGTAGGTGTTTTATAAATGTTTCACCTGAAAACTGTCGCTTTATGGCCTCTTCATCATACTCATTTTGTCGTTCAATGGCATCAAAAAGCTTTATGTAATTCTTTTCACCGCTTTGCAGGGAAGACATGAGCTTAAAGAATCGTTTCTCTGATTTTGATAGGGATTTTACCAGTCTAAATAGCTCGTGTGAAGGCTTCATATTATGTGCAATAGAATTTCAAACATGATTGAGATAAAAATCAGTAATATGACGTTGTTATGGGTAAAATGGTGGTGTAGGATTACAAAGAATTTCGATTAATACGAGTATTTAACAGATGTACAATGATTGTAATCCCACCGTGTCAATTCTATAAAGTGAATCGTAATGCTGATTTTTGTTTTATGAAGAATTTTTTAAGTTGGATGGTTTTGCTCATGGTATTAAGTACCGCCTACGGTCAGCATCCATATTGCTCTAAGTATAAGTTGGTGACCAAGGCAAACCGCCTAATAATAGAGGACCTGCGAAGCGATAGCCTTGACATTGTGCATGTAAAGCTGATTATGGATATGACAGATGTTGTAAATCAGCAAATATCAGCGAGCGCTGAGCTCTCAGTCGTTAGTAAAACAGATGGGCTCGAATCCATTGATATTGATTTAGAAGGGTTAAAAGTTGACTCTGTTGCAGGCCCTAATGTGACCTCATTTGAACAAATGTCCGCATCGGTTAGGGTGCAATTGGATCCCTTATCAATGGATGAAGCATCAACCATCAGCATTCACTATAGTGGTTCACCTACGCAAGATGCATCGGGCTGGGGTGGGTTTTATTTCAGTGGAAACTTTAGTTGGAATCTTGGCGTTGGCTTCGAAGATGACCCACATAGCTATGGCCGTATATGGCATCCTTGTTTTGATAATTTCATTGAAAAGGCAACTTACGAATTTGAAGTAACCACGATGGACGATAGAGTGGCAGCGTGCAACGGCTTGCTACTTGAAACCACGGACAATGGCAATGGTACGGTAACTTACTATTGGCGACTAGATCAGCCCATTTCATCATATCTGGCCAATGTTTCGGTTGCGCCATACATATCGGTAGAGGGAAGTATTGACGCAATCAATGGTAGCTTGCCATATCAAATCTTTGGAAGGAAGTCTGATTCAAGCAATATTATCGGCTCATTTCAAAACTTGGAGGCTGCAGTAAAACGCTTTGAGGAAACCTATGGCGAATATCGGTTTGATAAGGTTGGCTACAATTTAGTGCCATTTAATGCTGGTGCAATGGAGCACGCCACAAACATTACATATCCCATCTATGCTGTAAATGGTGGACTGGGTCAAGAAGAACTCATGGCGCATGAGTTGGCTCACATGTGGTGGGGTGACAACGTTACATGTCAAACGGATGGTGACATGTGGATTAACGAAGGTTGGGCCTCTTTCTCAGAATATCTATTCTTAGAAGATGTTTACTCTCGCGAGCGCTATGAGTCCGCAATGAAAGCTGACTTGAGAGAAATGCTTCAATTCGCTCATCACCGAGAAGAAATGTATCGAGCAGTTTCTGGACAGCCACACGAGTATGTATATGGTGATCATGTCTATAAGAAAGGAGCTCTTGTTGCGCACAACTTGAGAGGGTATATGGGAGATGAAGCGTTCTTTTCTGCGATCGATCAATTTATGGAACAATTCAAACACTCTGCGGTAAGCTCAGACTCTTTAGAGAAATGGTTTTCTATATACAGCGGTCAAGATCTATCAAGCTTTTTCAGAGATTGGGTTTTTACGCCTGGGTATAGTGTTGTTATATTAGATTCATTTTATTACACAGGATCCGAGGGTAATTTTGACGTTGATTTATACCTTAAGCAAAAGCTCAAAGGTCGGTCAGAGTTCCATGATGATGTTCCGGTATATTACACAGTATATGATGCCGATTGGAACAAAGAATCAGGGAAGTTGGAAATGTCGGGCGAGTATGAGAATCAGATGATTTCAACGAGTATAGAGCCGCACTACATTGAATTATATAATCGTAATGAGCTTGCTCAAGCCAGAACGATAGATCGGGAAATAATTTCTGAAGAGGGATCACTTAATTTAGATAATATGCATTGGCATGTGACTGTTGAGTCTGTAAGTGATTCGGCCCTGGTGTGGTTTGAGCATATTTGGAGTGCACCTGACTTACAAAAGAATTGGGATACAAAGCCATATAGGTTGTCGAATTATCATTATTGGAAAGTTTCGGGAATTGATATAGAAAAACTAGAGATGTCAGGCAGGTTTTTCTATGATGGTAGAGAAGGAGGTGGAACAGGTTATATGGACATGGATTTAGTATCCGAGCAGGAAGATAGTCTAGTCTTATTGTACCGTGTTAATACCCATGAAGATTGGTCTGAATATGAATTTTACACCAAGAATTTACTTGGTGCCAGTGATAATGGATTTGGACTAATGGAGCTAGAAAGAATACTGGAGGGAGAGTATGCACTTGCCAACATTGATCATACAATCTTAGGTCAAACAGGGGAAGAAATGGGTTCGGTCATACGTGTTTACCCTAATCCGACAAATCATCAGATAACATTTGAAGTGCCAGGGGTCAATTCGAATGAACCGATGAATTTAACATTGATGGATAGCAAAGGTGTTGAAGTACTAAAAGAAAGAATCACGGAATCTAAGCACATTCAAGATGTGAGGCATTTAGCTAAGGGTATTTACCACTACTCCATCATGAACTCGAATGATACTTTAACGGGGTCGTTTTTAATAGAGTAATACTCTAAGTAAAAATAGAAGCTAGATTTTTAAGCCAAAGGTGAGGGCCACACGATGGTTAAAGGAATTGGTGGTCACAGATTCAACAAGGCTTGGGTCATAGATGAAAAATTCATCAGAACTCACTCTATATTGATAAGAGAGGTCAATGAAAAATTCGTCAACTCGATATCCTCCTCCCAGGCTGTACACATCAAAACCTCCATTTGAAACTACTGCATTTGTATAAGGATTGCCAAATCTGGCATAGCCAGCGCGTGCTGAGATAAAGGGTGTGATTCTATATTCCAACC
>JALRDM010000294.1 GCA_023262195.1 Salibacteraceae bacterium
CACGTAGTCTTCATTTCGATAGCTCGGCTCAATCAGTCGGAACATGCCATGAATGTCATCCGAAGAACTCCCCTTTAGCTGAAGTTTTAAGTTGCCAGAAAATACCCCATGGGTATCACTCGGCACCAGATTCAGTGGCGCCAAGGCTAACTTCTGCACATCAAAGTCAGCGGTAATCAAAGGCAATTGTGAATTGAAGTCAACCGCTCCTTTAAACCCAAGTCTAATGTTCGTATCCTTCACCCCTAAATTTCCATTAAAAACTAAGTTGGCTAGTTCACCATCAATCGAAACATTGGTGTATCGATAGTTTAGCAATTCGATGCTTTGTACAGTGCCGTTTGCCTTAACGCGCATGGTTTTAGGTTCTACTCCGGAGCCATTCACTGTTAGATTTAATGATACCTGCCCAACCGATTGAGGAACCTGAATCAACTGCCCTAGTTTAAATCCATCCGAGGCAATGCTACCTGAGTAATCAAATCCATCGTTCGTTTTAATATTAATATCAGCCACGGCAGTTCCCAGCGCAGTTTTTATGCTCCCAAACGCCACAAAATCATTTACAAAACCTGTGAAACGACCCCGATAGGAAACATAGTCTAACTGCATAATATGATCGGGAAAACTCAAATTAATCAAGCTATCTCCCGTAGGTATATTCACCTTGAGCGCATCTTCAAACGAAGAGTAAAATCTTGAGATATCAGCATCAAGAAAGGTGCGACTCACTTCTGGTAAGCCCTTCACTCTAATTTTTCCTTTGAGCACACCAGAATTTAAGAACCCAAGACTATCCACCTCAGCATTTAGGTTGCTTACAGTACCCGTGACATGTCCAGTAAAGTGCAGCGGGGTCAGTAGATCTTTTACCTGTGGCGCGAAAAAGGTAAGGTCGTTGAACACCACTGTAGATTCCACCAAATCTGCATCGAGTAATACTTCTTCCAAAAAATTAGAATAGCTACTCCAGGTATCCGTGCTCATTGCAAACCGACCATTGATTATACCCTCATTCGTCTCCAGCAAGAGGCTTTCGGTGATCACACCGCTACTTGAAACCACTATGCTCGCATCGAGTTGTCTAACTCTGAAGCCACTCTGCTCTCTAAGGCGCAGGTCGTCAACGTTTGCTGTAACAGAGTCGGCAATAACTTCAACATCACTAAAGCTCCCTGATATTCTTGAAATATCTAGGTGGTTGAAATCAATCTGATTCAAACTGTTTAGATCAACGTTTTGATTTTGATACTTGAAACGACCATCTATAAGCTCCAATCCATCGGAACGAATGGTAAAAACAGTGTTCGAAGTATCCTCCGATTTTGGAAAACGCTCTATGAAGTACGCCAGGTTGTTAAGGCTATCTCCTTGATATCTTATCAAATTAAAATAGCCATGATCAACCGTCACTTGCCCTAAATCAACTGAGGAAGAGTCCAACGAAAAATGAAGCAAGCTCACAGATATATGCTGGGCGTAAATCAATGTATCGTTTTGGTAGTCGCGTATCAGTATATCATTGATCTCCACATCGGTGAATGGCTTGAGGTATATCGTGTTGATTGACACCTCTGATCCAACCATTTCT
Source organism: Salibacteraceae bacterium (assembly GCA_023262195.1). Classification (GTDB taxonomy): domain Bacteria; phylum Bacteroidota; class Bacteroidia; order Flavobacteriales_G; family Salibacteraceae; genus SHAN690. The sequence goes on from JALRDM010000294.1 coordinate 1,592, forward strand.
GTGGCATAGACAGTAGCTTTATCAACAACCCAATTCTGCACACTGTTAATCAACAAAAGCCCCGAAATAATCACAGGAATCAATAACAATAGGAGAATTGTTATAGCGAGCCAACGCAGGGCCTTTTTGATAAATTTGAGGTTCAAAATTCTAGTTGAATTTAACGAACGAAGTTAGCCCAATTGCATGAAGCCCATTACCATTCTCGCCATCGAATCCTCATGCGATGACACATCGATTGCGATTATGCGAGATAGAAAAGTGTTGAGCAATGTAATTGCTGGCCAAAGCGTGCATGAGGAATATGGTGGTGTGGTTCCGGAGCTAGCTTCGAGAGCGCACCAAAGTAATATAGTCCCAACCGTTGATAAAGCCATTCGACAGGCCCAAATTTCTAAAGAAGACATTGATGCAGTTGCTTACACAATTGGACCGGGACTCTCAGGCTCATTGATGGTAGGCAGCAGTTTTGCCAAGGGGCTTTCGTTGGGTTGGAACAGACCGCTTATTGAGGTACATCACATGAAGGCGCACGTATTAGCGCACCTCATAGACGATGACCAGCAGCGCATTCCTGATTTCCCATACCTCTGCCTAACCGTGAGCGGAGGCCACACACAAATTGTCGTTGTGCATTCCGCATTGGATCAGGAAATAATTGGGTCAACGATTGATGATGCTGCAGGTGAAGCCTTCGATAAATCCGCAAAGATCCTTGGACTATCTTATCCAGGTGGGCCGCTCATAGATGAGTATGCTCAAAAGGGCAACCCAGATGCTTTTAAGTTTAATCAACCTTCGGTAGATGGCCTTGACTTTAGCTTTAGTGGTTTAAAAACCGGCATTCTCTACTTTATCCGTGATGAGATGAAAAAAGATTCATTATTCATTGAGAAAAACCTTTTTGACCTTTGCGCAAGTATTCAAAAAACCATCATTGAAATACTCATGCAGAAATTGAAAAGTGCGATAAAAACTACGGGAATAAAAAACGTAGCAATAGCTGGTGGAGTATCTGCCAATTCGGCCTTACGCTCGAGTTTGCTTGATTTACGAAGAATGGACTGTGAAGTCTTCATTCCAAAGTTTGAGTATTGCACCGATAATGCAGCTATGATTGCAATCTATGCGCACTATATGTTTT
>JALRDM010000300.1 GCA_023262195.1 Salibacteraceae bacterium
AACTAAGGACACACTGTTCGGAGCAAAGCAAGATCCAAGTCTATTGTTGGCGAGGCGGCATGCGCAGCGCATCCATGTGTTGGTTATTTAACCAGCATGGGGTAAAAGCAAAAACCATCGTTGGTGGCTACAAAGCATGGCGCAGGCTCATACGATCGGAATTCGAATCAAATCGAAAGCTCTTCGTGCTCAGCGGACTAACGGGGTGTGCAAAAACTGAAGTATTGCACGAACTAAAGATGCTGGGCGAGTTGGTCATTGATCTTGAAGGATTGGCCAACCATCGAGGTTCCGCATTTGGAAGTCGTGGCAAACAGCCAAGCAACGAGCATTTTCACAACCTACTGGGTAATGAACTTATGAAACTTGACCCCACCGAGCCCACTTGGATTGAAGATGAGAGTAAAAGTGTGGGTAATGTGCGCATACCCGATGAGTTTAAAGTTCTGATGAACAAGTCGGTCTTGGTAGATATTGTGAAAGACTTTGATGATCGAGTAGAATTTCTTTGCAACTCCTATGGCTTAGAAATGCAAAGTGATTTGATTGATGGTTTTCGTAGAATCTCAAAAAAGATGGGTGGCCAGCATGCGAAAGCAGCCATAGAGGCGCTTCAAAATAACGATCTAAAAACAGCCTGTGAGTTGGCGCTCACTTACTACGACCGCACCTATCAATTCGCGAGAAATCGATCAAACAGGAAGCCCAATCATGTCGAAGACTCAAGTGGATTAACCCCAAAACAAACTGCAGAAAAACTCCTTGAATGGAAAAACCAAAACTCACTCAGTTAACCAAAGGCTCGGGTTGTGGCTGTAAAATTGCACCTGCCGACCTGCATGATATTCTAAAGCACACCGATTGGAAAGCAGACGAACACCCAAATCTTATTATCGGAAATGGTGCCAATGACGATGCTGCGGTCTATGCCATTGAAAACGACAAATGCATCATAAGCACTACCGATTTTTTCACCCCAATTGTAGATGATGCCCATCAGTATGGAGCGATAGCGGCATGTAATGCCATCAGTGATGTATATGCGATGGGTGGCAAGCCGATCATGGCGGTTGGGATCTTGGGTTGGCCAATTGAACAATTAGGGACTGAGATGGCTTCAGAGGTTATTTCGGGAGCTAAACGTGTTTGTTCTGAAGTAAATATTCCACTTGCAGGTGGCCACAGCATTGACAGCAAAGAGCCATTTTTTGGGTTGGCAGTTACAGGGTTGGTGTCGAAATCAGGAATTAAAACAAATGCAGGTGCCAAAGTGGGCGATCTGCTGTACCTGACCAAACCCATAGGCACCGGAATTGCTGCCGCAGGTTTAAAAAAAGGTAAACTGTCTGAAAACCACCTGCCAGAGTTGCTTGAAGTATTGACCAAGCTTAATAGTGTTGGCGAAGCATTGGGTAAGATTGACGGTGTACACGCCATAACCGATGTAACAGGGTTTGGCTTGTTGGGGCATCTCATTGAAATGTGCGAGGCATCCCACCGATCAGCGAAACTTAATTTCTCAAGCATCCCTACCCTATCAACCGATGTATTAGGAGAGTTAATGGCACAGTTTATCATGCCTGACAATACAATGAGAAACTTTAAAGCCTATGGAAGTAAGTGCTCCAAACTCAGTGGAAATCAACTGCAGCTTTTATGCGATCCACAATCGAATGGTGGCTTGCTGATTAGCGTAAAAAAGGAAGACGCAGAACAGGTTGAACGTTTGCTCGCATCCGAAAAGCTCTACCACAAGTCTATTGGTGAGGTTAAGCAGATGGAAACGGATAAACCGCTCATCGAGATAAGCTAAATTTCTACTTCTATCCCTACTGGACAGTGATCACTTCCATGCACTTCATTTAATATGAATGCGTCTTTCACTGAACCAATCAGTTTCGGACTGGAAAGAAAGTAGTCAATACGCCAGCCAATGTTCTTTTCTCGGGCGTTTGCGCGAAAACTCCACCAGCTATATTTTTCTTCCTCTGGATAAAAGTGTCGGAACGTATCCACATAACCTGCGCTCACTATGGCGTCCATTCCATCGATTTCGAGCTGGGTATAACCTGCGGTCTTATTGTAATTGCTCTTATCGTTTTTAAGGTCGATAGGCTTGTGAGCTACGTTGAGGTCTCCACAAATCATCACAGGTTTTTTCTTCTCGAGTTCGAGCACATAGTTTAGAAATGCCTCGTCCCAAGACTTTCGATAACCATGGCGTTTCAGGCCTTGTCCTGAGTTTGGTGTATAGACTGTCAATAGGTAAAACCCATCATACTCCGCTACCAGTACCCTGCCTTCAGTATCATGCTCCTCTATGCCAATATCCCTGTAAACATTGATTGGCTCCGTTTTACTAAGGATGGCCGTGCCAGAGTAACCCTTTTTAATGGCAGAATTGGAATAGGTGTGATAGCCGATGTCAAAAAGCGTTTCGGCAACCTGATCGTCTTGCGCTTTAGTTTCCTGAAGGCAGATCACATCGGGTTGGATTTCATTGAGACGCTCCGCAAAGCCTTTTTTATAGGCGGCCCGAATTCCATTTACATTCCAAGATATCAATTTCATAAACAGCTTGACTAGTCTATTAGGGCAAATCGTTTCACCTGCGAACCTTGGTCGGTATCTAATCTTAGTAAGTAAATGCCGGCCTCTAAACCAGCGCAGTCAATCCCATAAACGTTATCCGATCCAAAAGATCTTAAGGTTTGATTTCTAACCACTTGACCTTTCAAGTTTAGAATACTCACATTGACAGCGCCCGCTGGAATCTCTCCTTGCACGTAAAGTTGGTCTTGTGCAGGATTTGGGAACAGATTCAATGTAGTCTTTGAAAATATCTGAGGAACTACCGTACTGGTATCTGTAGTATCTATGATGCTATCTTCACGAATAAAGTATTGCTCTGCAAATTCAAAAGCCTCAACACCAATAATTTCCCCCATCAATCTACCTCGGATATCATCTGCCGGAGGGTGAATGCCACCCCAGATTCGCGACAGACTGCATTGGTCGGCTGCATCATAGTATTTCGCCCATTGGAGAACCAACGTTTGGCTTGGACCATCTTCAAAAACTAAAAATTCATCTTGAATGGCAGGAAACTGCCCTACTCCACCAGGAAAGTATTCATCACCTGTGAGTGCCGTCATTATTTCCGCAGCCGTTTTTGAGTATGTGCTATGACCCGATACGTATCCCGCAAATGGTGGCGTAACGAATGAAGGTCTCTGATATGGCCACCAATCTTCAGCTAAAATCCATCCCACTCCTGCTTCATCCACCGCTGTATTGTTGATGTAGTCGTGTCCTCTCCATGCAAACACCTTGATTTTTCCAATATTGTTCGTGTCGAGCAAAGCCAATGAATCGCCTGGAAGCACAAGCTCAACATACCCCTCAGTTAATGGGATACCCGCTGGATGATAAGACATCAAAATTGGATCTGTACTCTGACCCTTGTCCGCCATGTAGCGGATAGCAGATATTGGCCGTACATAATCATAATATCCTTTAACACTCCATGCACTGATGGCTGCATCATGCATAGCCCCTCCCATACAGAAGTAAGCCTTTACATCCCACTCTAAATCATCAAGAATTTCGCCTTCTCCCTTGAATCGCTTTTGAAAGGCTGGATGGTCTGCAACTTTATTCATTATTACAAACCAGTGTCCTGGAGGAGTTTCAGAGTCAGGACCGTCTGCCCAAAACTCTGCGAGAACCCGAGCATAGTCACCCCTTGGAACCATTTGCTCTGGGTATGGCTGGCCAGTGGCAGGATTCAAGTCATAACCAGTACTATTATCTCCACCAAAGATTTTATCATAGAATTGGTCATACTCATAGATATCTGTTGGATACTCCGTAATGTTTCCAATCGAAGCCGGAGAGATATCAATCATAACGCCATCGGTTGGATCTAGATGTGCGCTCCAGATCGAAACTAACGCAAAATTCCATTTATACAGTTCAGACTCGTCTGTGATGTTAATGGTATCCAAATATGGAGGATGATCTGGATTGTGATAAATTGTATAATCATGTCCATCTCTTGAAAGCACCTCCTTGTGCTTATCAGTCAAAGCGAA
>JALRDM010000336.1 GCA_023262195.1 Salibacteraceae bacterium
ATGGTTTCTAAGTAATACTGTTACCATAGAATGAGAAGATATGTATTATACATATCCAACGATTGCGCGCAGTGTGATGATGTAGTAGACTATATCAAAAGAAAGCGAATAGAATGCCTTATCATAAATGTTGATGACGAAGGAGATTCTACACCTGAACAGGTTTTTACATATCCAGTTATGTTTTTAAATGATGAACTATTGGAATATGGTCGAGGCATCATTGAGCATTTTCAGCAGGCTTAAGACTCATAGAAGTTAACTTCGTAAAGATGCTTCCAATCTTATCATCTAAAGATATTTCCGCTTGGGATCAAGTGACGATAGCTAATGAGTCTATTGGTTATGCAATGAAAACAACACTTGAAGAATAAAATATGTCGATCACCATTTTCATATTGCTTGTTACGGTCCTTGTTTCATTAAGTGCTCTTCGAAATAGAGAGCTTTTCTTTAAGCTTGATTTTCAGCCATACCTAATCGATCGGAATAAGGAATGGTATCGTTTTTTTAGTCATGCTTTCATACATGCTGATGGCTTTCACTTGGGCATAAACATGTATGTGTTATACACCTTTGGTAATACGGTAGAGGCTAATTTTCAAGCGCTATATGGACAACAGGTTTGGGTCGCTTATTACTTGTTGCTTTACGTAGGTGGAGTGCTGTTCAGTGCCTTGCCCGGTTATATGCGTAACAAAGAGAATTATGCATATCATGGGGTAGGTGCTTCGGGTGCTGTATCAGCCGTTGTGTTTAGCTATATCCTGATGAATCCATTCAGCAAGCTAGGCATCATCCTCATTCCAATCGGTCTGCCTGCATTTGCTTTTGGGATCCTTTATCTTGGATATGAAGTTTATATGGATCGGAATAGAAAAAGCAATATTGCCCATTCTGCTCATTACATCGGGGCGATTTTTGGTCTTGTTTTCACCGCTGCTACTAAGCCTTCTTTAATTCTTAGGTTCTTCGATTGAGTGTGGTCTATCATAAAGGTGAGTTTCACCATGCTCAAAGCTTGGATATAAGTTTTAATAATCGAGCATTTAGATATGCCGATGGCTTTTTTGAGGCAGTACGGTTTTATAATCGAAAACCTATCTTCTGGTCATATCATTTGGCAAGGATTGAGCAGACGTGTGCCTTTTTAAAGCTTGAAGAATGTCCGTCAAGCGAGATGCTAACAGATTTGGTCAACAACCTTTTAATGAAGAATGATGTCGATACAGGAACATTAAGAATTGTGTTTTATCGATCAGGTGGGGGTAAATACTTTCCAGAGTCGAACATGGCTGAAATTTTCATGGAGGTATCAGGTTCAGGATTAGAGGTGTACCCTTCACCTGTCGTCACTAAAAAGGCCGTGATTTTTGAAGATCGAAAGTCATCAGGTAATCCATTTGGTAACTATAAACTAATTGATAAAACATTGCACATTTTGGCTGCGGTTCATGCCTTGGAAAATCAAGTAAGCGAAGCCATATTGCTCAATGAAGCAGGATACATTACCGAAGCGGTTTCTAGCAACGTCTTTTTTGTCTCAGGAACCGACTTAGTTACCCCACCATTAATTGATGGTGGTTTGAATGGCGTGATTCGAAGGGTGATAATCGAGAAAGCCCATCAATTTAATATGAATTTGAAAGAGGAATCAGTTTTGCCCAGTCAACTATCAAATTTTCAGGAGGTATTTACTACGAATACAGGCAGTGGAATTGCTTCTATTTCAAGCATAGGTGATAAGGTATATAAATCAGAACGTGCAGAACAAATGCAATCGGTATTAACAACGCTGGCTATTAATTCATGCTCGGATTTTCTGGGAAGTCAGCCATGATCGAAAACTTTTTACCGAGCTGTTGTAAGCTCTGTTTCCACAGTGATTCATCTCGCGCGTTTAAAACATGCTCACTTGCTAGATTGGTAATGATCCATGACTTCTCAGTAATTTCCTGTTCTAATTGACCTTGACTCCAGCCGCAGTAGCCACCAAAGAATTTGATTTCTGTAGGGGGTAATTTACCTGAATCGTGTAGCTTTCTAGCTTCTTCAAAGTTGCTAGACCATCCAAGATTATCAGTAACCTGAAGCGAATCTGTGATACCTAAGTCATTATGGTGGATATAGAATACACGATCGCTCTCAACAGGACCACCGATGTAAAACAAATATCCATTGCCATAAAAGCTTTCTACAACCTCACTCAACTCTATGGTTGTTGGTTTATTAAGCACAAACCCCACCGCGCCATCTTCTACACTGTACTCTGTAATTAGTATAACACTTCTGCTAAAATTGGGGTCCAGTAAAAATGGGTCTGAGATTAGCACGTCTCCTTTTTTGAGTTTTGACGTGTCAAACGAATAACTCAGATTGTGAAAGAAATTGTTTTCTATGCTTTTAGGATTGAACATAAATCGCGTCTAATATAATCGTTGAATCTTATCCAAATGTTAATCTCGATTATCTAAACGAGAATCCCGAAAATCTTGAACTTAAATATTACACTTGCTGTTAAACCCATCTAAAGATTCAAAGCAGTATGAAGAAGGAGTTTCATAAGAGAATTGACTACGGTCTTAAAGAATTTGATATTGAAAACACCCCAGAAAACCCACTTGAACTTTTCATGGAATGGCTGAAGGAGGCAGAAGAATCAATTCCTGATGCAAGTGCAATGGTGCTTTCCACAGTTGGAGAATTGGGTATTCCTTCGAGTAGAATTGTTTTACTAAGGCAGTTGGACAAGGAGGGGATTAAGTTTTACACGAACTATGAAAGTCAAAAGGGTAGAGAAATGGAGTCTAACGCCCATGTGGCGGCCAACTTCTTTTGGCGAGAACTCGAACGCCAAGTTTGTGTAGTAGGTAAAGTGTCGAAACTTAATAGTGAGGTGAGTGATGCTTATTTCAATTCAAGGCCCCGTCAGAGTCGGATTGGAGCCATAGCGTCAGACCAGAGTAAGCCTTTAGCAAGCAGAGCTGAACTTGAATCTCGCGTAGAAAAACTTAATGACTACTTTGAAGGAAAAGAAATACCCAGACCTGACTATTGGGGAGGGTATAACATCCAAATCAATGAGATTGAATTTTGGCAAGGAAAGCCTAGTCGATTGCACGATCGTTTATGCTATCGGAAAGATAAGAATGGATACTGGAGTAAAACGCGCTTGAATCCTTAATCAGCCGAGTCTTCTTTTTTGTCAGTTGCAGCTTTTTTAGTGGTGGTCTTCTTAGCTGCAGTAGTCTTTTTAGCCGTAGTCGTCTTTTTAGCTGTTGTGGTTTTTTTGGCTGGTGCAGCTTTCTTCGCTGGCGCAGTTTTCTTTTCAGCCGTGGCCTTCTTACTCGTGGACGCTTTCTTTTTTGGAGCTACAATTACAGGCTTATTAGACTTTCGCTTTCTAGACTTACCATAACTGCCCGCAGCGCGCTTACCTCTTGCGGTTTTAATATCTCCTTTTCCCATAAGTAATAAATATTTTAAATCGTGGTTTGAATGGCAAATATAACCGACTCATAAGATATGCTTATGAGCAAAAAAAAAGCTCAGAAGTCAAAGACAACTGAGCTTTCTATATTGATAGGAACGTACTTAGTTCACTGCACCAGCCAAATCAGCGCCAGCTTTGAACTTTACAACATTCTTAGCTGCAATCTTGATTTCTTTACCAGTTTGTGGGTTACGACCAGTTCTTGCAGAACGGTTAGACACTGAGAATGATCCGAAGCCTACAAGAGCTACGCGACCACCACTTTTCAATGTAGAAGTTGTGCTGTCAACGAATGCGTCAAGAGCTTTTTTTGCATCAGCCTTAGAGATTCCAGCTCCATTGGCCATTGCTTCGATTAATTCAGCTTTATTCATGTTTTAATAAGATTTAATTAAACAAATTTTTTATTGATTAGCGACAAATATTAGTCGCAACCTCAAGCCCTGCAAGCGTTCTAGAGCTATTTGTTGATAAATACACCCCTTTGTTAATAAGTGCAGCCTAAAACGCACTGTTTTCAAGGGTTTCAACACATTTTAAAGTCGAAAAAGCCCATTATTCCGCCATCATTACTCGATCAGAGCCATCAAATTGTGGTGTTTGAACACTCAAAACCTTCATTGGTGAATCATTGGTAACCTTTACCGAATGAGCCATTCCTTTTGGAATAAAGATGTAATCACCTGCTCCAATTGTCGATGACTTCTCCTCGCCTCCTTCTAGATGAAATGTAAATGTGCCCTCGCCTTGTAAAACATATACAAGCTCAGTGTGGTGTTCGTGCTTATGTGCCGCAACAGCTTGTTTTACCCATATCAAAAAACTTGATGCATTGGGGTCACTGTCCAACTCATAGACATGAATATTTTCATAATTCAGTC
>JALRDM010000008.1 GCA_023262195.1 Salibacteraceae bacterium
GTGTGCGCCCTAGTAGTGACAAAAACGCTCACTATGAAGGAGGTATACCGTTCTATCCAATGGCCAATTGTATTTCTATTGGCTGGTGCCTTGAGCTTAGGCACGGCAATGAATAATAGCGGTTTGGCAAGCGATATTGCCAATTTAATAATGCTATACTTTAAAGACTTTGGCCCAGTTGTGATCTTATCTGGAATATACCTTTTTACAAGCCTTCTCACCGAAGTGATGAGTAATAATGCCACAGCAGCAGTAATTGCACCTATTTCCATTGCCATTGCTTTGAGTCTCGGTGTCTCACCTACCCCATTTCTTATAGCTACGATGTTTGCCGCGTCTTTAAGTTTTATGACTCCAATAGGCTATCAGACAAATACTATGATCTACTCAGCCGGTGGTTATCGCTTTCGCGACTTTATCAAAGTTGGTGGTTGGCTCAACCTCATTTTCTGGTTAATGAGCACTGCGCTTATTCCGGTTTTCTTTCCTTTCTAGGTGACCTACCAACCGCTCACTCAATTCGTTGCATACCGCGATTGTAACCTAGGAAAACACACATTCTATGGGTAGATTTGCATCTATGCGCATCGGAACCTTGCTCTCACTTTTCCTACCACTTGTATTGCAATTAAACGCCCTAACCGTGAACTTCCATTACGGACAGTTTATGACAAGTGATGGCCTGCCCTACATCGAGACCTACATGCTATTCAACGGATCAGATATGCGATACGTATCTACAGATGATTCAACCTTTCAAGCGCATGTAGAGCTCACCTACGTATTTGAGCAAAATGGTAAGGTCATCGATTTCAGTAAGATAAATGTGCACAGTCCCTTAACCAACGACACTGTAAACCAATTAATCGACTTCACTGATCAACAGCGGTTCCAATTGCCCAATGGTGAGTATGACTTGACGATTTTGCTTTATGATATCAACAATCCCATTGATTCGGTTAGAAGTGTGCAACCAGTCAAACTTGAGGTGAACGCAGATGGAATAGACTTTAGTGATATTTACTTTGTGGAGCGCATTCAGCCCACGATAAACCAAAACTTTTACACTAGAAATGGAATGGATTACTTTCCGAGGTTATCTACTTTCTTTCCACCCGCAGCAGAATACGTTTGGTTCTATGCAGAAATCTACAATTCAGACAAAGTGCTAGGTACTGAAGGAGCATACGTATTCACTACTGAAATTATAAATCCAGAAACTGATGAAGTAGTAGATCAATACAGAACCTTGAAGCGAATGAAAGCAAGCCGTGTGCAGCCCGTGGCAAGCAAACTCAAGATCGAATCCCTCAGGTCTGGTAATTACGAATTACGCTTAGAAGCGAGGGATAAAAACAATAAGCTCCTCGCCAGCCAATCACGAGAATTTAAGCGATACTCCGACCAACAATTCAATATTGAGGACATAGAAATCAAGAAAACCTTTGTAGATAATATGGAGGAAGACTCCTTGAGGGTTATGACGTATTGCTTGATTTGGAACTCTACAGAATCTGAAGTGCAGTTCATTGAAGACAACTGGAAAGAGGGCGATACCACAGAGTTGCAACGTTTTTTTTACCAGTATTGGTATGATCGCAACCCAATCG
>JALRDM010000085.1 GCA_023262195.1 Salibacteraceae bacterium
ATTTTGCCTTTAGCGGTAATAAGAGCGTAGTTCTTACGAGCCAAGTTAATACAAGCCGGCCACTGTCCATCGGTATCTAAAGCCATCTCACCTCTCATCGCAAGATCATTGAACTCCATCACATCTGCTTCTTCACCTACATACTCCTCAGAGATGGGCAAGGCGAGATTATACTGATCATTGAGGTAGTCAACTTCAAGCCTTGCGGACAGTTTGTATTCTCCACTTGGCAATTTATTTTCAACCAATTCTTCCACATCATGTTCGTCTTCTATTTCACCAAAAATCTCCTCCACAATATCTTCTAAGGTTAACATTCCTGAAGTTCCACCGTACTCATCAACCACGAGGGCTACGTGTTTCTTTTGGGATATGAGGATTTTGAGCACCTTATCAGCCGTTGCGGTTTCGGGAATTATAGCCAGCGGACGTAAAATATTCTTTACAGCTGACGGTTTTTGAAACAACTCAAAGGAGTGAACATAGCCAATCACATTATCAATTGTTTCCTTGTACACCAGTATTTTTGAATATCCCGTTTCGATAAACCGTTTGTTTAGAGTTTCTACAGATTCAACAAAATCGATTGCTTCAATTTCATTTCTGGGCACCATACATTCACGAGCCTTTATGCTACTAAAGTCTAATGCATTTTGAAAAATCTGTAGTTCGTTGTCAAGATCAGAATCCTCATTAGTGGATGATGCTACCTCTTTCACAAAATGGTCAAGATCAACTCTACCCAACACATATTCACTTTCTTCAACTTGCACCGAAAACAACCTCAGAAAGTACCCTAAAAATTCAAAAACCACCCAAACAAGAATGTATAGTGGAGCACAAAGCACAAGGGCTGGCACGGTAAATATTTCCAGCTTCTTATTTGGATTAATCCGAAATAAAATCTTAGGTAAAAACTCCGCAAAAATCAAGATGACGGCCGTAGATATAATCGTTTGAACAAGTAGAAGTAAAACACTAACGGTAACCTGATTTGGGATTGTTCCAAGCAAGGCAAGCAATGGGCTCTCAAGTAAATTGGCCATGAAGATTCCATAAACCACTAAGGCTATATTGTTTCCAAGAAGTAGGGTGCTTATGAACTTACTTTGATTTTTGTGGAAGTATGAGTAAACCTTACCTTGATAGAGCCCGAGCTTTTTGTCAAGTTCAATTTTTAGTCGATTGCTCGATACAAATGCGATTTCCATACCGCTGTAAAAAGCAGAAAGCACCAAAGTGGTAAAAACTGATGCTATGGCGATAAATACGGAAGATCCCTCCATGCTCAATGGCTAATCAAAAATAAGGGAATCTATTGGTCTTGATCATTATTGCTTTCGCGCTCAGCACGCTTTCGAATGAAGTATCGGGCATAAAAGAGTGATCCGGCAATAGCTGGAAACAAAAAGTAGGTCAAACTTTCGGATAAGCCCAGTTGACCCATTTTGTACACTGCGAAGACCAGAGAAAGAATAGCAACTCCAAGCCAGAACTTCTCCATTGTTTTGTGATACGCATTCATACGATTACTTAATTTGAGATTCTTTATTTATTGAAGTAGAATCCGACTCTTCAGTATCCACTTTTATTCGACCCTTAATGTTTTGTATTTCAAACTCCGAGAAGTCTGGTTTGGCCTCCAACCCGTCACCAAACAGAATTTCTGTTGGAGTTGTGATTTTTACAAATTGATGCGTGTAAATTCGGTCTGATTTATCATCCCACATCAGTTGCTCAGTTTCGAGCATTTTTCCCTCATAGTTCCGTAAAACAACCTTATTCTCAGCAACCATCAATTCTCTTTTTGTAAAGTTGGTAGCACGCTCAGCATTAATTTGGCTTTCAAAGTCGCCATTTTCGCTGTAAGTAACCACTTCTACTCCGTCAGTAAACTCATCCCTTGGATCTTCCCCATTTGGGTATCTATCTATTTTGCCAGCATCTACGGTGAACTGTAGAATTGTCGAGTCAGTGTATTTAATCTGGCTCTGTATGATGGTTTGCACTGGAAGCGTTTCGTGCCGGGTAAGTCGATTCACTTCGTTGATATCATTTTCACAACCTATCAACACAAAAATCCCAACGAGCATGCTCAATGGGACCTGTGTTTTATATTGTGAAATGACGTTACTCACGCGTACGCACCTTGGTTGTTTCTCCAATCCAACAATCAAGTGTATAGTCTTGGCCATCCGTTAAACCATAGAAGAAGCAATCTTCTTTCTTTGGAAACTGAGCCGAGTAGGAGTTGATGAGTTGCTGGGCTTTGGAAGACACTTCGGGATCAACGGCCTTAGCTCTAGCAAATTTATCAACGACTGCCCAATAAACAGCTCTAGACTTACATGCATCGCCTCCGCAATCACCTTTCCCCTTTACATAAGCATTGCCAATTATTATGTAGGCCTCTCCTGAATTTGGATTGATTGCTAACATCTTTTTAGCATAGGCAACAGCGGTTTGTGCTTGACCAAGATTAATTGAACCGACAGCGTAATACTGATATGATTCAAAAAGCATATCCTGATCTTCACTAGAATCAATGACTTCTTTGAAATAGTTGTTCGCTTCATTGTAATCCTTTCGCTTATAGTATGCTTTTCCAATAGAAAAAGCCGCCTCTGCATTAGGGTTCATCTTATATTTCGCTACAGCAACGTCAAGGTAGAGTGCTTCATCTGCACAATCTACCTTATCCATCAATTTTGTGATCTGGTCAAGCAATGCTTCATCCGATGGATTTGCTTCAAACTTGGGCTTGAATATGGAAACCAGTGTGGCACAATCTTGCACAATCTTGCCCATGTAGTTATCAATATTTTTCTGTGCAGTTTGATACGCGCTTCCATATTGCCCGTCTTTATTGTTGTTTACAACTGCACTTGCTGGACCATAAAGATTAAGGACATAATCAAGATCAACCAACTCTTTTCGATACATATCATATGCCGTTTTGAAGTAATAGATCAGTGCCGCTGGCTCCATATCTAGCTTCATAGCCTCGTAGCTTTTGGCCAACTCTTCGTGCGCCTCTTTGGGTTTTGAACCTCTATACTTGGCCATATCCGCACCTTTTCTGCCTCTCACATAGCCTTCATTGCTGTAGTGCTCGATTCGCTGATCGTAAATCCATTCAAGTGTATCTACTAGTTTCGACTTCATCTCTTTATCATCAGCATCGCTGATCATGCTCTGATACATTTTAGCACCATTCACCCAAAGAGACTCAGAAAACTTTGGGCATATCTTAACGGCCTGTCTCCAGCCTTTAACTGCATCGACATAGTTGTCTTGCTTAAAGAACTCAATATAGAGCGAAGCTGAGGTAATGCAGGCTATACTGTCCTCGTCACTTTCTGTATACGTTCTTATCTGTTGTGCTTGAATTGCACTTATTGACCATGCTATCAAGGCCAAGAAAATCACACTTCTTTTCATCATATCTATTTTAAATCAATCATATTTTCTTTTTGCAAACCACTGATCATACCTATGTGGCGTTATTACGAACCCAACATGCAGGTTGAAGAATGTTTCATTTAGTCCTGAACCTGAGGTTTGCCTTTGAGCAACTTCGCCACCAATGTTGAACATGGATGTTGATGCTGAGGCTGCTCCTAGCGGTAACCCAAGACCAAAATTGATGCCATACCTAATCGGCTGTACTCCAGAGAGATTCAGCATGGTTTGCTCAAAACTACCTCCAATTCGATATCTAATTATCCTGGCATATTGCCCCCTGCCGCGTTTATCGTATTCTGGAACCCACTCAATACCTGCGGATAGCCGAGTGGCATCATTCAATCCTGCATTTTGATCATTGATGGTCAAGTTTGACCACATGGTATGCCTTGCATCAACGGCAATGGTCCAAGCATTGTTAATATTGAAACTCAACCCCGCTGATATGGACAGCGGAGCGTTTGTTTGACCATTTGCTCGACTATCGATGAGGGTATCAATAATGTTCGGGTTTTGAATGGAGTCAGTGTAGGTATATTCTAACTGTTGGGCGTTGGTATTTAATATTAATGCCGGAGTTATAGAAGCCCCTGTAGATATCATGATGGGAGTTTCAACCTTGACGAAGGTGCTGTCAGTAAGTGCCGTTTTAGTCTTGATCGTATCAATGTGAGAAAACCGAATCCCTGCATTGTAACCAATATCACTTATTTCAATGGTGCTAGATCTGTAAAGACTACTTGCAGCAGATGCGCTCGAAAACTCCGTAGCTCTATTTCTAGCAATGTTTCCAAACACATATTGACCATTGATTCCGAGTGATAGAACATTAGTGCGTTTTTTATTTGCCAGCAAATCGAATCCAAGACCAGCATTGAGCCTATTGATACTGCCGTCACCGAAAAAATGATAGTTGATGTTTCCTAAATCCGCGTTTTCTGAAGTAAAAAACATATCGTACCCAGACGATGTATATGGCGTAAGCCCAAAGCTAAACCCACATCTCCTCTTAAATTTCTTGT
>JALRDM010000142.1 GCA_023262195.1 Salibacteraceae bacterium
AAAACAGGTATCTCTGCTAGAACAACTATCTGTTATTGTCAAGCAAACTGTATCGTTCACAACTGTTCCATTGAAGATAATCCCAACTGAAGAGCTGTCCTGATTTGCAGATACTAATGATCCAGAACTACCACCATCCCACTGCAGACTAACTGGATAGGTGTATGGAAGAATTGAATAAGTAAAAGTATCAGATGCACAAAGTTGCGTAGGAGCAGCTTGAACAACTGGTGCTGCCGGACCATCACAACAGTGATAAAAGAGTCTACCATTCCATATTCTTGGATTAAAGTTGGTCACTCCCCATGGATAATCTTTTCCATATGCATAAGATATCTGGATATCTGGATTCTGAACATACAGTTGTCCTGCGGTCGCCCCACCCGGGCCATTGGTATATCTCATATATGGGGCTGCGTTTACTAGTGCAGCTCTGGTAACATAAAGGCCAACGGTTGTTCCAGCAGATACAGGTAAATTTATATTGATCGGAACCTTGGTAAACTGATTAACCCCCGCTGATGGATAGTTTAAAACGCTATCGATCAAAGTCCAACCCACAGCAGAATTCGCATTCCCAACCACAGTTCCTGTTCTCCACCAGATCTCTATCTCCTGGATTGTTCCTGGATCAAAGTTGCACCAAACCGAGTCGATGGTCAAGTCTTTCAAAGCGGTAACATTAAACATATTACCATCTTGGCCATTATTGAAGGCCATAATGGTGTTAATAGGACTCGTGCAACCTTGGCCATTTACATTGTAGTAGCCAACGATGAACACCGTAGTCAAGGCCAACAATATTTTATTTAGTCTCTTCATATTATTCAATTCCTAAAACTGAAACATTTCCAAATAATTCAAATTCCTCTCCAAGGGAATCTATATACAGCAATCTGTAGAAATATACACCTTGCTGCACAATTTTTCCCTGATTATCCCTTCCGTCCCAGCTCGCTTGATCACCTTTCTCTTCGTAAATCAAATTCCCCCAACGATCATATATTTCTAAGCTCATTTCCGCAAGATTCTCCAATCCTTCGATTCGGAAAACTTCGTTGTTTCCATCGCCATTTGGAGTGAAAGCACTCGGTATGTAGGGAATATTGACATGACGAATATTTACTTCCCTTCTGAATGTATCCGTACAATTATAGATGTTTCTAGCAGCGAGCTTAACCACATAAGTTCCCTCTCCTTTCCATTCATGGAATGGATTGTGATCTCTTGAAGTTTCTCCATCGCCAAAGTCCCACCTGTAATAGTTTGCTTCTCTGGACTCATTGATAAACTGGGCAGCAGGGCTTTTTGTAGTTAAGCTCAATACATCATCAGGATTAGTGCTAAATAATGCTTTTGGCTGCGGTACAACATAAACGATACTGTCCATGGTCTTTTCTGAATAACAACCCTCTTCTGTAGTTACCTTCAGTGTGACGTTATATCGATTGAACTTACCGGTATAGTTTGTATAGACATTGAGGGCAGTATCTTCTCTTTCTTGTCCATCACCGAAGACCCAACTACGATTCCATTCCACTCCGCTCTCACTTTTTGTACTATCCACAAATTCTACTTCCAACGGTGAACACCCACTATCAGGAACCGCACTAAATCGAGGCATCAATTTCTCGTAAACTTTAATCGGATGAGTAATGGTAGAAGTACACTCTCTGAATGATTCAACAAATAGTGTGACATCATATTCACCAAATTCTGAGTATGTATGATACGGATTTCTTTCGTTATTCAGGACGCTTCCATCTCCGAAATTCCACTGATAGGTCTTCACAGGCTCAGTGAAATATGTCGTATCATCAAATCGGATCTCCTCACCCTCGCAAATATTGGTCAAATTAAAGTCTGCCTCAGGAATATCATATACGGGGATCATCTTCGTGTTTGAGTGGCTACATTCTTTATCCGAAGTAGTGGTAAGCGTCACAGGGTAGACACCAACTGCATCAAATAAATGTGTTGTAGACTCACCTGTTTTAAGTGTAACAGAATCGATCACCCACTCAAACTTCTCTAGGCTACCATACTCAACAGTTGACACTGAATTCAACTCAAGTATGTCTCCAAGACAAACCTTGTTTGTAAAATTAAACTCCGTCACTGGTGTGGGATAAACTTCAATATTCGTTAGGGTGTCATCATAACATCCAAAACTAGATGTAACCTCTAAATGAACTTGAACGAATCCACCAATATCGTATTGATGTTTGGGGTTTTGCTTGGTTACGGACGAACTTCCATCACCAAAATTCCACTCCCATGTTTTAATATCAGAGGCAATGACAGAACTTTCATCCTTGAATACAGCCACTTGATATTGACATGAATTCTCTAAGCTGAATTTTGCTTCAGGCAAATGATGAACCCTCACATTAAAACTTGCTGAATTATAGCATCCCTTATTTGATTTCGCAGTAGCATTAATAGTATACGGACCAGGGAAAGGGTAAATGTGATCAGGTTGATAGGCGTTAAGAAAAGATGAATCTACAGGCGAATTATCACCGAAATCGAAGGCCCATTCGGTTATAAAGCCTGATGGGATTGTTGTATTGTTCTGTACGCTCATCACTTCATTGAGGCATACATTGTCGGCTTCAAAGTCAATATCTGGTTCAGGATTGACATCCACTATTTTATAGAGTGTATCAGCACAGCCTTGGGCATTGACAATTAGACGCACATTATATGAACCTTCATTTGCATACATATGCATTGGGCTTTGGGTAACATAATTATCAACGCCATCACCGTCAACATCCCACAACCATGAGTTTATTGTGGCTCCATTGTTTTGACTTTGATCTTGGAAGGACACTGGTGCACCTTCACAAACATCAGCAGTGGTAAAGTCGGCACTTGGCGTAATGGCTACGGTAACGATCATTTCGTCTTCGGTACTTGGGCAGCCTTCTGAGCTAACTGTCCAACGCAAAATGTGCTGACCTGGCTCAGTTGCAGTATACGTTGCGTTATTAATGGTCGTGTCATTGAAGGTACCTTCTATTCCATTTGGAGCAGATACTACTGTCCAAGCTCCATCACCAACATTCGGCACATTAGCATTAAGCTTTGCTATTTTACCTGTGCAAACAGTTCGATCTGGGCCTGCATTCGCTGCGTTTGGTTGTACTGAAGAATTGACTTGAATACAGGTGTCTTCACTCCAAGCACAATTATCTCTGTAACGAACACAGATATCTGCTACCCCGGATGCAAATTGTACTTCAATAGAATCATTCGCTGAGCTTGAATCGATGACATTTCCATTGGTCACTGTCCATTCATATTGAATTGCGCCTGCTTGTGGTGGGATTACATACCAAGCCGAATTATTTTGGCATACCCTTTTAGGCCCAGCGATAGTGTCTGCAAGAACTGGTTCGGTAATGGTGTAGTTAAAACAAGTATCACCACTCCAAGTACAAGTATCTTCAAGTTCAACACAAATCTGACCTCCAAGAGAATTAGCACCGATAGCAACTGTGATCATGGTATCACCCTGAATGCTCAAAATTGAATCTCCAGCGGGAACTGTCCAAGCATAATCCTGCGCGATTGAATCTTTTGGAATCCACCAAGTCACTGTATCGCCTTGGCACAATGACATTGGTCCATTAAAAGGCCCTTGAGGTTTGGGAGGCGTGGGGCAGCAGCTATGAAATCCGAAAATTCTACCCGTACTGAAATTAACTTCAGACCAAATATCATGCATTTGTTGATTATTCAAAGGAAACTGCATCCCACTGCGTGATAAGGTAGCATTATTTCCAAGAATCGTAGTGACAAAATTGGCGCCATCGTAACTATTCGCCATCGTAGTTCCAACTGCTGTGCTGCGTGACCCATAGATTCCTATGACATCACCGGAGGTAACAGCCACGTTGCATGATATGGGATTATTACCATTCACACTATCCGCATAAAATAATGATACGAAGGCGTTTGTGGTTCCAGGAAATGCAGGTGGCGCACCATTGGTAAATCGGACAATTTCCACATGCCACATGTTATTATTCATCGAATTCGGAACATACACTTCACATATATTAAAGTTAACAGGAGCTGTGAAGTGGTAGCCTCTTACTCGGTTAGATGTAAACGACCCTGTTTGTGGACCCGGGCCGAATTGGATTTGACTCATTACGTCTGCTCCAGTCAATGCAAAAACCAGAGCGAAGATTGTGAGTCTTAAGAATTTTGTGTTCATCAGAATAGATATCATAAATTATTTATTGCTGATTTAATTGATAGAGATCATAATACTTTTTACGATCAATTAAAAGCTTTTCTATTGAGGTAGGGTGCGTTTTCACCCATTGCTTCAAGTCTGTGAGTTGCTCCTGACTTACTGGAGCATTAAGCGACAAGTTCGGAAAATCTTGTTCAGCCTGCATTGATTGCACATATTCATTTTGAACGTTGGGGGCCTCAAATCCATCTACGATGACATTTACCACCACCGATATTTGGTAAGGTAATACTGCTGTATCTGTTGGGACTTGAGCCTGTACTGAAACGGTACTCAAACCGATTATCAAAACTAGGCCGAGCAATTTTAATAGCTTAAGTGACATATGAACAGTTTTTATCTATAAATGTAGACTCTCAGACCTTAAAATGGAAGCCTGTCAGACTCAATAAATTTAAAACTCAAATTTAAGTAGTTGTGTGTGTTTTTCGAAATAAATCGGATAGTTCCTTAACAGGGTTAAATGTTTGAATTGGAACTTCCACAAAAACTGTAACCCAATGTGCCATGGCACCATTCCAAAGCCCAGGCCATTCTAGAGCCTTAATTTGCTCACCTTTCAACGTTTTGTCTGCAATGAAGTATTGATCAAACTTAACGTAATTGAGCAAATCAATATGATTGACATCCAAGCC
>JALRDM010000171.1 GCA_023262195.1 Salibacteraceae bacterium
GTGAATTAGATCCAACCAACGCTTGGTACCTTACACGTCTTGCGGATTTATATAACCAAACAAACGATCTGAAAAACGCAGACAAGGTTTTTAAAAGACTCCGAAAACTTGATGAGAACAACCCTGAGTATGCCTACAATCATGGCAGTTTAATGCTTTACACACGCAACACTAAAAAAGCGCTACAATATTTCAGAGATTACGAGGCAATCGCAGGTATCAATCCCGAACTGAGCATTACCAAGTTTCAATACCTGGTTGGCGAAGAAGAGTTCGATTTAGCGGAAAAAGAAATCGAAATAGCTATTGAACAGTTCCCAGATGAAGCGAGGCTATACAGTTATCTCGCTGATTTATATAAGGCCAAAGGAAGATACGCAAAGGCGCTACAGGTTTTTTCAAAAGCCATGAAAATAGAGCCAAACAATGCCTACATACAATTATCCCTCGCAGAGTATTTCGAGCAAAACAACCAAGCTGATTCAGCTAAGGTTTATCTATCAAAAGCATTCAATAACGCTTCCTTAGATATCGACACCAAAATCAGCATACTTCTCAGCAAATACCCAAGCGCAGAGCAAAGCCCGAATGTCCGCAGCGAGCTGCTAGGTTTGTGTAAATACGTAATCGAAACACACCCCACTAACCCAAAGTCACACTCAGTTTATGGAGATTTTCTCTTTCTAGACAACCAACTTGACTCGGCCAGACAATCTTATTATCGCGCCATTGATTTAGATCCATCAAAGTTTGCCCTGTGGAATCAGGTCCTAGTAATCGATTCTGAACTAAACGACCCTTCTGCATTGGCAATAGACAGTAAAAAAGCCATTGAACTATTCCCTTCGCAACCATCACTTTATTTGTTTAAAGGAATAGCAAACACTCAAGAAGAGCAATATCAAGATGCTGTTAAGTCTTTAAAGTTGGGGTCACAGTTGGTAATTGGCAATAAGCCTTTGGAGGTGCAGCTGCTCGCTAGTCTGGGAGATGCTTATCACGAGCTTGGAAACCATCAATCCTCAGATAGTGCATTCTCAGCTGCACTCAACATAGACAGCAACAACGCCTACGTCCTAAACAATTACAGTTATTTCTTAAGCCTGCGAAAAGAAAAGCTTGATCTGGCTAAAGGACTTTCTATCAAAGCCAATGAGCTTGTGCCAAATAATGCTTCATATCTAGACACACATGGGTGGGTGCTTTACCAAATGGGAGACTATCCAGAAGCTTTAGAATATTTGAAAATGTCGTTAGAGGCAGGGGGGCATCATAGTAGTGAGGTTCTAGAGCACTATGGAGACACGCTATTTAAGCTTGGACGAGGGGCCGAAGCCAAAAGCTTTTGGCAAGACGCTCAAGAAGCGGGTGGAGAATCTCCAGAATTAATCCAAAAAATAAAGACCGGTTCGCTCAATGAATAAATCATTGCTCATATGGTTATTCGTTTCCTTACTAGTCGGCCAGTCTTGTAAAAGCTCTAGAGAGGCTACTGCAGGCGCTGCCGACTTACCAAACCGAAAAACCGCTGAGCTTGTTGAGCTTCTTAAGTCATCTGACCAAAAGTGCGATTGGACTAGTATTAAATATGATGTAGAGATCAAAACCAACAAAATTGACGACAGCTTTAAGCTATATGTCCGTTCACGACTAGACAGCGCGATTTGGGTTTCGGCAACATATTATGCAGTGGAGGTGGCTCGGTTCTTATTCACTCCAGATAGCGTGAAGTTTATGGACAGACGAAACAACCAATACTATGTTGGCGGATATGAATACATCACCAATACCTTCATGGTTGATGCAGACTTTTGGACACTGCAAGACCTAATAATGGGTAATGGCTCTGCCTTTGTCGACTCCAGAGACGAAAAGCTGTATTCAAGTGAAAATGATGGAAGCTATAAAATCAGCTATTTCAAAGACAGCCAAATAAGGCGAGCTATGAAAAAAGATGAGAACAAAGGTGTTTCGGACCTTGCAGTAAGCTTGGTTTTAGACCCATCCTCTTTCCGGGTTGAAACAACTACCATTCTCGATATTGAGGATGAGCGCTCGCTCACGGTAAATTATTCTAACCATAAGCCACTGTGTGAAACCACCCATCCACACACCACCATTTTCAGCGCTGAATCTCCCAATGAACAAGCCACCGTGAAAACATCCATTATCAAGATATCCTCTGGCAAGCGAGTTAATCTTTCCTTTACGATTCCTGATAAATATGAACCACTGGCTCCTTAGCATATTAATCCTTTTCACTTTCTGCGTTTCTGCGGGGGCACAATCCAGTTCAGAACTCAAGCGGAAACAACAACAGCTTAAAGAAGACATTGCCTATAAGGAAAAACTCCTCAAGCAAATCGAAGAAGACAGCAAGAATGCGCAATCGAGGATGAAAATTGCATCCCAAAAAATTGCCCAAAGAGAAGAATTAATAGCGGTTTTACTTAAGGAGCTCGACCTCATTGACTTGAAAATTGAGCAAAATGAAGACCTCATCGTATCTCTTGAAAGCGACATAGCCCAACTCAAAGATGAATATGCCAAAATGGTGGTACAAGCCTATAAAACTCTCAACACCGCTGATAAGGTCATGTATCTGTTTGCAAGCGATGATTTTGACCAAGCCTATCGCAGGCTCAAGTATCTCCAACAATTGACGGAATATCGGCAGCGTCAGGTTAGAGCCATTTTAGCTACCCAAGAAAACCTCAATAAAAAGAAAGAGCTGCTCGAATCTCAACGAGAAGAAAAAAACAGAGTGCTTAATTCACACAATCAAGAAAAGTTGGTGTTAAACCGAGAAAAGCAAGAAAAAGAAAAGAAGCTGAATCAACTCAGCGGGAAAGAAGCGCAGTATAAAAGAGAACTTGCGGAAGCCAATCGTAAATCTGAAGAATTGAAAGCAGCAATTAAAAAGGCGATTGATCGTGAAATGGCTAAAACAAACAGCGGTACTGCCTCAAAAACCTATAATCTTACTCCGGAAGCCCGCGAATTAAGCAACAACTTTACATCTAATCAAGGTAAGTTACCCTGGCCCGTAGATAAGGGCGAAATCGTAGCTTACTTTGGTGAGCATCCTCACCCATTTCTGTCTCAAGTTACCGTAAAGAATAATGGTATTACTGTATCAACCACCCAAGGCAGTAGAGCTCGGTCTGTATTTGATGGCGAGGTTTCAAAAATTATTATTCTGCCCGGTGTGGGTAAAGTAGTCATGATTAGACATGGTGAATACATCACGGTGTACACCAATTTGACCGAAACTTTCATTACTACAGGAGATAAGATCAAAACCAAAGAAGAGATTGGTGTTATCAGCACCGATCGAGGAAAAACCGAATTCGAATTTCAGCTTTGGAAGGGCAGCGAACTGATAAATCCCATTTCATGGATTTACGGAGCCAAGTAGGCGCCCTTTCGTAACTTCGTAACCTTAATTTTAGATTATGGGAGGAATTGGACCTTGGCAAATCGTACTCATCATTGCCGTCTTGCTATTGTTATTTGGAGGGCGCAAAATTCCCGAGCTTATGCGCGGGCTTGGTAAGGGTATGAAAGAATTTAAAGACGCTACGAAAGACGATAGCGAAACTTCAGATAAAACAACAGACTGATCATAGCTAGTGAGCTCATTTGAATTTCGATCTCTCCAGCAGACTCGAGAGGATTTAATTGAAGGCAAGTTTTCTGCCGTTGACCTTTGTCAGCATTACCTTGACCGCATATCTAACGAAGATCAATACAACGCCTACTTAGAGGTGTTTACTGAGTCCTCCATTGCGCTAGCCCAGAAGGTTGATGAATCTATATCCAAAAAAGTTCCTGGCCGCTTAGCTGGAGCTATCGTGGCAATAAAAGACAATTTGTGCTATCAAGGTCATCGTGTAAGCGCAGCCTCAAAAACCCTAGAAGGCTTTGAATCTGTTTATACCGCAACGGCCGTACAACGACTAATTGATGAGGGTGCTATTATTATTGGTCGGCTCAATTGTGACGAATTTGCAATGGGAA
>JALRDM010000239.1 GCA_023262195.1 Salibacteraceae bacterium
GAAATATTACTCACTGACTTTACATGACCCTCAAGTTCATCACTACTCCCCTGTTTGTTTGCTTCTAATGCATACTGTATGTCATGTTGCTTAATTACAGCCACAGTAGCAACCGTTAAAAAAGCTACAAATATCCAATAAAATGGAATTTTTAAACGTGTAAATAGCCAAGCCCCTGCCGCCACAATTAAGCTCAACCAAGTTGCACGTGTAAAGCTCACTACAATGGCAAATACCAAGATCCCAAAAACCAATAAAAGGACTGGGCTTACCCCAAGCGGAAATCGAAATTGGCGCACATAGAATGTGTAAATGAGCAGGGTAAAAAAACCATATGCTATGGCCGCAGCATACATCCCATGATCAGGGAAAAATGGCCATGAAATACCATAACTAGCCGAACGAGAAAATCCATATTGAGCATGCATGATCAAGGTATATGTCACCATAATCATGGTACAAACCATAAACGCTTTTAAATAGAAATGTATGCGTTGATAGTTACTAAATATATGAAGGCCGAAATAGAAGAATAAAACGATGTACCAGGTGCGCGCTAAAGCAAATTTTGCACTCACTACTGGCATGCTTGAGAACATAGAACTCACCCACAGCCAAACTAGATATAGACTTACCGATAAAACAACTGGATGCTTTAATAAGTGTAATGAGAATGGCTTTTCCTTCATCCAATGTAGACCCATTAAAACAAAGAGTAAAATATACATTGGCTCTGTAGGCAAGGAGAGTCCAAATCCACCGCCAAGATCTTCAATATTTATAGACAATGGGGCTAACGCACCAAAAAACAACAATGCTTGCTCGGTATAAAGAATAGCGGCAATAACCGAAAGCATACCCAGTGGTATACTTACTGCCCAGTAACCATAATCTAAACTTGCCCAACCGATCACAGCAACAGTAAAAATTAAAGTGAGAATCAGACCCACTTTCTTACTATTGTTTAGATGGCTGAATGTTAGCTGCAAAAGACTTTGCTTATTTCTTCTTTGAGAATAATTCAATCAAGATGAGAACCACAGACGTTGCTAAAAAGGTACTTACCAATGAAAGCAAAAGGATAAAGGTTCGTTTTGGCCAAAATTTAATCTCTGGAACCGTGGCTTCTTCTACTGTGAATTTGTGAGATAGACGCTCTCCCACATCAACTTGGCGTTTTTCAAATTGAGTGATTAAGTTACTTTCCTTTTCCTCTTCCAGTTTGATTAATTCATTGAGCGCAATAAAATCACCTCCATGCGCAACCAATTGCTTACGCTCTTCTAAAAGTTGACTCAACTGCCCGGTCCGTGTACTTTGCGCTTTATATATTTCTTCCGCTAGGGCACGAGATTGTTCTTCATAGTTGGTAATTCCCTTTGTTCCTAGATCCCGCAAATTATTTTTGATATCCTCAATTTTACGTTGCTTCTCCTCTAATGCTCTACGAACAATTTCAAGCGCAGGTTTTGCTACCTGGTTTTGAATTTCTGTTTTTACGGAATCATATAATTCGGCAATACCATTTGCGAGGTCAGCGGCCATTTTAGGATCCTCATCAAGAACTTCAATTTTGATACTCAAATAACGAGTCCTTTCGAAGTTGAAATTCTCTTGAATTTTATTATCCAATGCGTATTGTGGAAATTGCTCGGTTTTCGGGTCGATACCGTAATGCTTCATGAGATTGAAATTTCTAATCAATCTTCCAATCAGCTTACCCGACTGTATGATTTGTAGGGCTTTTTCAGCTTCAATCTCCTCTCCAAACTCCAATGGATCTTGTTGCCTTTGGTTTAGTTCAGTTAACAATGCATTTGAAATGGAGTTGTTCTTCGTTGGGTAAAAAATATGCTGTGCCTTATACTTCGGTTTAGTGATAGATGGATGCGTTACCACGATAGAAATAATAGCAGCAAATACACAACTGATGATAAATACTTTTCTCCAGCGCCAAAAGAAATTAATAATGCTAGCCAGAGTAATGGGCTTTACATCTTGTTCGTTGATAAGGTTTATGTCTGGCGTGGAATTGGATTGATCCGTCATAAAAATGTAATTGGTCTTCAAAGATATTTAAACGACCCTTTACGATTACTTATTTCTTAGAAAATCTTGAGTTTATCCACAAAAAACTCTAATCATAAATCAAAAAATCTCAACGCTAAATCGATTTCGGCTCCGTCTCTTTCGTCGTTATCTTCCGCCATGTACACCTGTTCAACCCTGAAACCTTGACGGTTTAAGGTCTGAACAATGGGTTTCGCATACGGTGTATTTAGTTTTAGATTTACCCTAAATCTTCGGTTTTCTGTTTGAGTCACCATTAACCCAACAATTTTCGCCCCATTCTCTTCAACCCAACGAGAAATGGTTGCTGGTGAGAAATCTCTTTCATCACTCTCAATCACAATAACCGCTCCTTGTCCTCGGTAAGTAAGCGATTGGCCGATTAATTTATTAAGTTCTTTTTGCTCAATAATGCCAGAATACAACCCCTCGTGGTTGACCACAGCTATAATTCCAAGTTCGTTAGCTGCCAAAATCGGAATCATCTCAAACAGATGTTGGTTTTCTGATGCCACCGGAGTGTGCGGATTCAAAGGGATTACCTCAGATAATAATTGATCCTTGTCTAAAACAGCCGATAAGGTTTCTAATCTACCGTAATTGACAACACGCTTGGATTCAACAATTGGAAGTTCACTAATGCCTTCTGTCACTAGGTAATCAATCGCCGTTTCAACGGTATCATTCGACCTTAATGGATTCAGTCGTTCAGTGATTAGTTCCTTGGCAATCATATTATGCCAAATATACGGGATTATAATAGGTTCACCACTTGTGGGTCTCTTCGTTGAACCAAGTACCTTGTAATTTCATCGTTCGTT
>JALRDM010000026.1 GCA_023262195.1 Salibacteraceae bacterium
ACTAGAACTTGCGAAACGACTGGATCGGGCGGCTGCCGATGCTAGGCCTGTTGCTCAATTGAGCAATGACCATCAGTTTACATTGGATGAAGCATATGAAATTCAGCGGTTGGCCATAGCCGAACGACTGAATCGCGGAGAGCAAATGATCGGGCTGAAAATGGGTTTTACATCCGAGGCCAAGATGAAGCAAATGGGCGTGCACGATATGATTTGGGGGCGACTCACACACACAATGCTGATCGATAACGATGGAGAAACACCTTTGAGCAAATACATTCATCCAAGAGCCGAACCTGAGATATGCTTTAGAATATCGAAGGATATAGAAGGTGAAGTGGCGTTGAACGATTTGGATGATTATGTGGATGGCATTGCGGCAGCAGCTGAAATCATTGATTCGCGATATGAAAATTTCAAGTTTAGCTTAGAAGATGTGGTGGCGGATAATTGTTCATCCATTGGTTTGGCCGTAGGCGAGTGGCAAACACCTACACGAGATATTGCTAACCTAAAAATGACGCAATCCTTTAACGGTGAGGTTGTTGCCGCTGGTTCATCCAATGCTATTTTGGGTGACCCATGGAAATCGTTGCAAGCCGCCACAAGGTTGGCTGAGCAGTATAACGAGCCAATTAAGGCTGGATATGTTATAATGGCTGGAGCGGCTACGGCTGCCGAGTTTCTTAAACCAGATACAGATGTACAAGTAGAGGTGGGAAAGCTCGGACGGGTAAGATTTCAGGTTGTTTGATCGAACATTTGATTACTTGACTCGGTTCTGAAAGGAATAGCGAGCGAATACTTCAATAAAATATTATGAAAGCAATTTGGAATGGAAAGGTAATCGCAGAGAGCGATAACACTACGGTAATTGAAGGCAATCATTATTTCCCTCATGATTCTATCAAGAAGGAGTTTTTTAAGCCGTCCGATACAAAAACTACGTGCCATTGGAAAGGCGAAGCATCCTATTATTCGGTAGAAGTAGACGGTTCAGTTAATGAAGACGCTGCATGGTTTTATCCAGAGACAAGCAGCATGGCCAAGAGCATTGAAAATGCGGTGGCCTTCTGGAAAGGCGTGGAAGTCACTTCCTAGAATGACTTTTCTGCGCTAAGCGTCTTCCGATAATGCTTTCTGTTTCTTGAATGACTTCATGCATTTCTTCCAGAAAGCGAAAAAGGATCGGTAGTTTCCCGTGACGTCAAACATCCAATCTCTGGGTTCTTCAACTCCTATATAGTGCTTGTTTGTGGGATGTTCTTTATAAATCAACGCTTGATTTGATTGACTTGCAAGGGCTTCAAAAGAACCCGTGAAAATTTGGATATCACTAATGTTTTCCGATAGTTTCAAGCAAAAGTCGAGTACATGTTGGGTTACAGGATATTGCTCGAAAAAGCTGGGTTCAAGGAGTAAAACTCGATTGTAGTTTTCCCCAGCATGCCATCGCGGGTCCAAATTGTAATAGTTGTAGACCAAGGTTTCTACGTTGGGGTCGAGGTTTAGCTCAGGTGTATTATCGGGTAGTGCGGTGTGCAGCTGAAATTTGCTTGTTTGCTCCAATTCGCACGGTATGGGCTGCGTTGGTATTTGTTCATACGAAAGATCAAGATAGGATCCACGTTGATTCGAGCTGAAATACTTGTTGATGTTTTCTTGGTTGGCATAGTACTTCTTATTTGCGTTTGAGCCCGCCACCCATTGCCAACTCAGCGCATTGCTCGCCCAGTCTCCATCAAGCAAATGAGCATACATCCAATGAGCAGGATTCAGCCAGTGGGATTGAGCTATGTTGCAGGCCAAACTCGCCACATACATACGCATGTGATTATGCATATACCCTGACTCGTAAAATTCTTCTATTGCCTCGTCTATGGCTTGTATCCCAGTGGTTGCTTGCACAATAGAATCACTGATTTCGTGATTGGCAATAGGCTCCTGCGGATGCCTTAGATCGGTGTTTATTTCCTCACCCACATG
The DNA here is from genome assembly GCA_023262195.1 of Salibacteraceae bacterium. Classification (GTDB taxonomy): domain Bacteria; phylum Bacteroidota; class Bacteroidia; order Flavobacteriales_G; family Salibacteraceae; genus SHAN690. The sequence continues at coordinate 1,987 of JALRDM010000026.1, forward strand.
AATCCACACTTGTTGCCAATAATCTCTCCAGGCAAGTTCTTGAACTAACTTTTCAATCGAGTTCCAAGGTCGCTTTAATGAAAGTACATGATCAAACACATCTTTGGTTGATATCACACCCCTTGATATATAAGGACTTAAGCGAGTGACAGCACCATCCTTGAAATTTCGAGTACGAGCATATTCCGAAGGGTTAATCTGCTCTATGCGCTCGAACACGCTGGTAAAATCCGTGGGGAAACTCACCGTTTTGAAATTTTATTGTTTGAAATATGGCGTTGCCGTGTGCACTTGAAGCGGTCTATATCTGGGTTTCGCTTTGAGGCATGCTTTGTACTCACACCACTATTTACTCGCTTACGCCAGAGTCGGAAAGAGGATGACTTCAATTCAGAACGCATTATCTTGATGACCTCAGACTCTGAAATGCCAAATTGAAACTTAATAGCTTCGAAAGGTGTTCGATCTTCCCAGGCCATTTCAATGATGCGATCGATGTCTCGATCAGTAAACTGTGTATGCAACGTCCCCACTATTCAGTATCTCTCGGATTTTCCTTGCTGTATTATTTATCCATGTCTGAATACCAATATCCGTCATCAAACTTCTCTTTCGGAGCAATTCCGTTTTTCAATATTTGATGTACCTTACAAACTAGGAGTACATTGCCCAGAATGAACATGAAAAGCACCGAATCGTAGCTCGCGTCTAGGTGCGGCATGGCGGCATAGATGGCAAGGAATATGGTGACACCTACGATGAGGTTTTTAATTGGTTTCATGTTAGGATTAACAACCACTCACATGAAACGTTCATTTCAACTGCGAAATCCCATGCGATGAAATCATTAGGGTCATCTTTTTGATGAATTTAAGGCAGTAATTTCAGTTCAAACAAAACTGTACTATGTTATGGAAAACGCTTATTTGGAGTGGAACAATCGTAATCATTTTGTTGGTTGTGTTTTTCGTTTGACTGAATAGTCTAACTAAAATGGAAACTGTGGAAGCATATCAGATTTATTGTATTACGAAATTCAATATAATAGTTACACATTCATCTGAACGTATTATAATGATTGCTTTGATTTGCACCCTAATTTGAAAATTAATATTGCATGAGTTCGGTCAATCCACGAGCACTTTCAATTGAAGATTTTACTTATGATTTGCCTAAACAGCGCATTGCCAAATACCCACTCGAAGCCCGTGATCAGAGTAAACTGCTGGTCTATAAGAATGGACAAATTCAGCATCGGATATTCAATGAACTGAGCCAGGAACTTGAATCTAGTGATTGCCTATTTTTCAATGATACCAGGGTAATTCATGCTCGTTTATTCTTTCAGAAACCTACAGGAGCCCATATCGAGGTGTTTTGTCTAGAGCCACTGAGCCCAAAAGAAATCACACAAGCATTTGATCAAAAAGGTTCGGTGGTTTGGAAAACAATGGTCGGCAATGCCAAACGATTCAAAGTAGGAGAGGATCTTACTCAAACGATCTCAGCCGATGGTCAATCGTATGAACTCACAGTGGAAATGTTGGGAAGAACGCAAGATTCCTTTGAAGTGAAGTTCAGCTGGAACCGAGACTGTACGTTTGCTGAAGTACTTGAGGATGCGGGAACTCTTCCTATACCGCCTTACCTCAATAGAGATGCTGAGGTGGAGGATGAAGAGCGCTATCAGACCATGTACGCTCAAGCTAATGGGTCGGTAGCTGCGCCTACGGCAGGCTTGCATTTTACACAGCGGGTTTTAGATGATTTGAAATCACAGTCCATCAGTTCGATTTTCGTTACGCTTCATGTGGGCGCGGGCACATTCAAGCCTGTAAAATCCGATACCATGCAAGAACATGAAATGCATCAGGAGCAAATTGACGTGTCATTGCATGCCCTGCAACAAATGCGAAACGCAGTAAAAACTAACCGTATAGTAGCAGTTGGTACTACTTCGCTTCGAACTATCGAAAGCATCTATTGGTTTGGAGTTAAATTACAAGAAAACCAAGGCCTTGAGTCATTCACTTTAGGCCAGTGGGACCCGTATGAGTTGAGCGAACAGAGCGTGTCTGCTGAAGATGCTTTGGACAATGTTTTGGCTTGGATGCACAGAAAAGAATTGGGTCGTTTACGTGGCAATACACAATTGATTATTGCCCTAGGATATACTATACGATTGGCAGACGCACTCATTACAAACTTTCATCAACCCAAAAGCACGCTGCTTCTTTTGGTTGCATCGTTCATTGGTGATGACTGGCGCAAGGTGTACGAGTATGCCTTAAAAAACGACTTTAGGTTTTTAAGCTTTGGGGATAGTTCCATTCTTTTTAGAAATCCATGACCCTCGAACTGTTCTATGGCTCTCAAATCCAGCATTAAAAAACCTTGGCCCACCAAAGCGGTAATGCGGCAGATCTATGAGAAACATTTATGGGGTGGAGCCCAGTATGATTTCTATTCTGGCATGGGTTCTCATAACAAATCGCTTGTTGACCCATACATACATGTCCTGCGCTCATTTCTCACTTCTTTTTCACAGCCAATTCGAGTATGTGATTTAGGCTGTGGTGATTTTAATGTTGGTAGACAACTGCATGACCTAACTATCCAATATATTGGAGTTGATATTGTGGATGAATTGATTACACGGAATGAACTCAAGTATGCCTCTCCGAACTTAGAGTTTGATTGTCTTGATATCAGTGAGGATCAATTACCAAGCGCTGATTGCGTCATACTTCGACAAGTGCTGCAGCATTTATCGAACGCGGAAATAATGCGAATAGCAAAGAAATTATCAGCCTATCAATATGTGATTGTCACTGAGCACATGCCAAACGGACAATTCAATCCAAACTTGGATATTGTTTCTGGGCAAGGCATTCGGTTAAAAAAGGAGAGTGGAGTGGATTTGCTTTCGAGTCCATTTAACCTGAAGGTGAAATCAGATGAAATGCTCTTATCGATTGATTTGGCCGATGGCAAAGGAAGAATAGTTACAACCCTTTATCGAATGAGCTCACCTTCTGCATTAGGCGGAGCTTCCTTTACGTAGATATCACCTGTCTCAATGCTCAAAGGAAGATTCTTGATGAATTCTTTAAAAGCGCTTGGTTCGTGCCAATGGTCGAGCGAAAGCTGCATAGACTCGTAGGGTGAAAAGTTGAACAAGCGGTTCGGAAACCGATCCAGTTCATTGAGGCACTCCAGTGCCATTGATTTAAGTCGTGCATTGTACTCTAAGCTCAATGCGTTGATGGGATTTGATAGTCCTTTTAAAACCTCTAACTCGTAGCCTTCGACATCGATTTTACATAATGCTGGCTCACCAAACTCTTCAATCAGGTTGTCTAGTGTTATCACATCAACCATTTCTGTGTGATCCCATTTTAGGTTGTGCTCTTTTTGATCAGCGTATTCGCGAATAAAGGCGGCACTAAACGTGCTAACATCACTCACATTGGCTACATGAATTTCCTTTCTGCCGCGTGCACTTCCAATGGCTTTATGCATGAGTTTAACTCTGTGGTTATCTGAAAACTGATTGCTCAGTTTCTCAAAGGTTGTGGATACAGGCTCTACGGTCACAACCTCTGCTCCTAGGTCTAAGAATACCTTTGTTCGGTCTCCTTTATTCGCCCCGATATCAAAGCACAACGACCCGTGTGGCACCAGATCTCTATAAAACCTAAGCATTTGGTTTCGCTTTCTATATCTACGTAAACTCGATTTTAGCTTTCGAATCAATGGATGTTGTTTTTGCTCATGAAATATGCTTGAAAAGGCATAGCCATCAGCCATGTAGAATAGAACACATAGCGATAATTACTATTCACATTTCTATTGGTATGCATCGTTTGTGGCTGGATAGGATGGGTAAGTTATCGGATTTGCTTGAAGTATAGGTTTATGCACCTTTCCTTTTTCAACTTTCCCTGTTCAATTTAAATGCCCACAACTGTTATATCCTTTTTGTCCAGCGCTTTGGTCATAAGGTGTGGCTCAACTAATGCTGAGATTTTTGCGGAGATATTATCGATCATAGATTTCTTCGCATATGGCCTGTAGTAAACCATGCTGACTTCACGCACGGGAATGGGTTTCACAAATCCTTTTGTCTTGGTTTTTCTTTTTGCTGAGAGACTCTTAAAATATAACTCGGGTATGAGTGTATAGCCGCCAAATTGATCGGTTAGGTTGAGTAGGGTTTCAAAAGAGCTTCCTTGAAACTCGAAGTTATCCGGCTGGTTTTGCTTCTCTTGAATATCACAGATGGTCTTGCTTTGGTTTCGAAAACAGTGCCCCTCTTCTAATAGCCAGATGTTTTGATCTTGAATGTCTTTGGGCATCA
>JALRDM010000314.1 GCA_023262195.1 Salibacteraceae bacterium
GATCATAACCATTAGGTATGGTGATGCACTTTAAAGCATCCTCAGTTGGTAAAAGTGACTGGAAATATGCGGTCATAGGATCCGCAACACTCACAATCAAGTCGAAACCTTTTACCACCTCAGCCTCCTTCCACTTCTCGAATTGCAGGCGCTTTCTACTAAGGGAATCATACCCAAAAGCAGTCCTGTTATTCGTCCAAGGATCCCGGAAATCGGCCACGAGCCTTAAACTTAGGTGCTCCTTTTTTAATGAAAGTAAGTCGTTTAGATAACTAAATGGACCCGCACTTGCGATAATTATAGTACGGCTCAGGTCTGCCTTTTTTAATGCAGGCAACAGTTTTACGTGCCACATGGATGAATGATCGTAGTAGTTGCCATTGACCTCTTTTCGTAGATTCAGCAATTCCAATCGATATTTGACCTTATCGAGAAGTGATGATACTCCGAACCGAACTACTCTTGGAAAACCACTCTCTACTTCGACAATCTTAACACCAGAGACATCATCTACCCAAGGAGAACCAACTTTATATGTTGGTGATGTAAACACCTCAACACTTAATTCTTTTCGTGCAAAATACTTCGCAAACTTTGCCCACCGCCTACCACCAATCCCATACTGTGGTGGAAATGTGAATGATATAATGATAATCTGATTCATGCCTTCAGGTAATAACTACACGGCTTCGCAAACGGATCATAGAACTAAAACAAGTGAGCAAATTCACTGCTCTCGAAGGCTTTCTTGAGTTCATCGTAATTTTCAATAACCTTATCAAGCGTACGAGTCTCCTGTTTCACCTTAGATGACTCAAGCTTAGCGGGATTTATGCCCAAAAAATCCTGTGCTTTTGTCATCGTTTCATCCAGCGCATTATCGAGGTCAGAATAATCCAATTCTAATACATCAAAGCCCTGAAACAAATCCTTCGAAGCATCGAAGTAACTGGTTCGCATTTTAAAGAACTCTCGACATTCATCAACCGTCAATGTAATGGTGGCAGTATTGCGTTCAGAACTATCTGTTATTCCCCATTTCCCTGTTTCAGCAGCCAATTTTCGGCTTGCCAAAGCTGCAAGATAATCGCTCCTATTCAACACAATAATTTTCAACCTACGGTTCATGGCCAGCCATTCCTTAACAGCAGGAAAGTTGCTATCCACCTGCTCTGGAAACAGCTTAAAGCCAACTGCGTCAACATTCGATTTATAGGATGTGAACACATACTCTGAAAGAAATTTCACTGGGTTGCTTTTTCTAAACTCCAATAGAGTTTGATCATCGTTGGCAAAACCATCGTACCCAAAGCCAATCCTCCCGTTCACAAACAGTTCACCAAAACACACAACATTTGGATGTGACGCCAATAAACGCACAAGCAGTGAAGAACCTGACCTCGCATGGGTGTAAATCACAAAAGGTATGTATGAGTGATTTGGTCCGAAGAGTAGGTTTTCAATCAAACTACTCGATTCATTTTTCTGCTGATTGAAGAGTTTTTTAAGCATTGGGCAGTCGCATGTATTCGATTTCGTTACTGGCAAAGAAACTGGTTTGATCTAGTTCTAGACCATTCAATAGTTGGTCAGCTAGATTGTCCTGATCACAGAAGATGTTATTAAGCTTAGAACCCCGAATCGGAAA
>JALRDM010000325.1 GCA_023262195.1 Salibacteraceae bacterium
GATGAGGTTGACCCAATCATAGGGCCGATCATGCTTGATCAGATAAGTGAGTTTCCACAGCTCAGAGATAAGGGTATTTATTTGAGTTGTATTCTGTATCTCAATCACGGTAGAAAACGCCAAGAGGTAAAGTACGCGCTAATGGAGGTGCCCGCCTCCTTGCCACGGTTTGTCGAAATTCCAAGTGAAATCGGCAACAAAGTGATCATGATTCAGGATGACATCATTCGTCACAACTTGGAGGAGGTTTTTGATATTTTCAAACCTGACAAGGTAGATGCCTACACCTTCAAAATCACCCGTGATGCGCAGCTCGATCTTGATAATGATATATCGAAAAGCTTCCTCGAAAAGATGAAGAAAAGCTTGAATAAACGAAGACGTGGGGAGCCGTTGCGCTTTGTTTATGATGCTGCTATGCCATCAGACTTGAAGAATTTTCTCACCAAAAAGATGGACTTGCAGAACAATGAAGATGCATTTATCCCAGGTGGTCGATATCACAATCTAAAGGACCTTATGGGTTTTCCCAAACTCAACATTTCACGAGGTTATTATAGACCACTGTCCACAAGTATCCATCCGGCATTTAAAAAGGTTGAAAGCCATTTGGAAGTAATTAAAAAGAAGGATGTGATGCTGCACTTCCCTTTTCAATCCTTCAATCATATCATAGAGGTGTTAAAGGAAGCGGCTCTTAATCCAAAGGTTAAATCGATAAAAATTTGTCTCTATCGTGTATCAAAAAGGAGCAAGGTCATCAATGCGCTCATTAATGCAGCTCGAAATGGAAAGAACGTTACCGTGGTGCTTGAGCTTCAGGCACGTTTCGATGAAGAGAACAATATTTATTGGTCTAGAGTTTTAGAAGATGAAGGGGTAAAGGTGCTTTTCGGTTTTCCAGGATTGAAAGTTCATAGCAAAGTTTTGCTTATTACCAGAAAAGAGGCGGGAGTATTGAATCAATACGTGAATATTGGCACTGGCAACTTTAATGAATCTACAGCGAAGGCATACACAGATGTGAGTCTGCTTACTTCAGATAAAAGAATTACGGCCGAAGTGTCTCGCCTTTTTGACATGTTTGAAAATGCCATTTGGCCAAATTATCGTTTCAAGCATATCCTCTTATCTCCGTTTTATCTGCGGAATAAGCTGGTTCGTATGATTAATACAGAGATCCGCAATGCTAAGGCTGGTAAGCCCGCTTTCATAAGGTTAAAGATCAACAGCTTGGTAGATCCTAACTTAATCGATAAGCTTTACGAGGCAAGCAATGCTGGAGTAAAAATTGACATGGTGATCAGAGGTATCTGCTCACTAATTCCCGGAGTGAAGGGTATGAGCGAAAACATAAATGTGGTGAGCATTATTGATCGGTATTTAGAACACTCACGTATTTATGTATTCTGCAATGGTGGCGATCCAAAATATTACATAAGCAGCGCAGACTGGATGGTACGCAACATAGATAGGCGTATAGAGGTAACCTGCCCAATTTATGCGGCCGACATAAAATCTGAGATAGACGACATTTTTTCAATTCAACTATCAGATAATGTGAAAGCCCGAACCATACTTGATGGAACAAACTATAAGATTTTAAAGCCGAAATCGGGAGAGAAAAAAGTACGTTCGCAGTACGAGCTGAATGAATATTACCGACAAAAAGCCAAGACTAAATGAACGCATATAAGTTTGCTGCAATAGATATTGGATCAAATGCAGTGAGACTTTTGGTAAGCAATGTGTTTGAGAATGGAGCACAAGTTACCTTCAAAAAACAATCACTGGTTCGTGTGCCAATTAGGCTTGGTGCCGATGCTTTTTTGACTAATCAAATACCTGTTGATAAAGAGAATCAGTTTTTGAGTGCGATGCACGCATTCAAACATTTACTTGATGTTTACGTGCCCGTAAAGACCAGAGCAATTGCCACTTCGGCATTTCGTGAGGCAAAGAATGGGGCAGAGATTGTTGATCGCGTTTACAACGAGACAGGCATAAAAATTGAAATAGTAACGGGCAAAGAAGAAGCCGAGGTAATTTATGCCAATGGCCTTCGAGAGAATATGGATGCAGATAAGAGCTATCTGTATATGGATGTGGGTGGCGGCAGCACCGAATTGACCTTTTTCAAAAACCATCAGGCCCTCACATCCAAATCATTCAACATTGGATCTATACGATTGCTCATGGATATGGTTAGTGATGATGATTGGAGCGATATGAAGCAATGGGTAAAGGATATTAGCGCTCAATCGCCTACAGGTTTATCCTTGATTGGATCTGGAGGTAATATTAATAAGTACTGCAAGCTACTTATGAAAGAATATGGTGAGCCGCTTAATCCAAGTGAAATATTTCATTTGTATAAACGCCTGAAATCAATGTCAACGGAAGAGCGAATACAACAACTCTTCCTCAATCCCGATAGATCCGATGTGATAGTGCCTGCAGGGAAAATATTCACGAGCGTAATGAAATGGAGTGGTGCTGAAACGGCCTTTGTTCCAAAGATTGGTTTGTCAGACGGTGTAGTGAAAATGCTTTACGACCAGATGAAACTTGCGAAAGCGTTTGTTTAAACAAAATTTCTAGCACGCAATTACGCTCTTGCGCATACTAATCAAATGGTGTGATTTCCTGATTCCTCAAACGCTTTGTTCGATCCTTATTAAAGACACGAGCTATATCGTAACCTATCCCAATACAAGGTCTTATGTAAAAATCAAAATAATGAGGATGTGAGCTGGGGTTTGAAATTAAAACCTTGGAGCCCATACCTGCATCAAAGCTAAAAACGAGTCCCTCGTAAGAGTAGAATTGCAAGCCAAGTTGAAGCGATACTCCCTCTACACTATGGTCGTAAGGATCGGTACCTATCTTTTGGTTGTAGTAATTGCTCAGCCAGCCATAGCCAATGCCCACTCTTGGGAAGATATATTGACTTCCTACATTGGCATAATATCGCAGTCCAAAGTGATAATTGTTTGATGAAGGAATGGTGTAGTTAATGTCGCTTGATTTTGGTGCGTGGCCAAAAGCACCATATACGGCAAAGTGCTTCATTCCAACTTCGGCATGCCCGCCAAGGCCACCGTATATCATTCCGAAACCTGCGGAGACATTAGCGAAATAATTGACTGAACTACCCTCTTGCGCTGAGCCTGTAAACGGGTGTGCGCCAATTAAAAATCCGATAAGTGTAACTATTCGGCCTATACGCATCTATCCGCCATAAATAGACTTCATCAAATTGTCACAACGTTGAAGTATAAACTTTCTTTTAAGTTTCAATGAGGGGGTAAGTTCGCCTCCATCTATGCTCCAAACGGCATCACACAATTCGATTTTTTTCACTTGTTCAAACTTGCCAAAGTCTTGGTTGATCTCATTGATATCTTCCCAAATACGTTCTTTAAGCTTAGCGTTTTGGCTCAGCGCTTTGTAGTCGCCACCTTCAATACCTTTTCGCTTGCACCACTCGTTACAAAACTCCAAATCTGGAACTACCAGCGCCGCTGGATGCTTCTGATTTTCGCCTACCACCATGATTTGATCTATAAATCTCGAAGCCTTGAACTTATTCTCCATCGGTTGTGGAGCGATGTACTTTCCTCCAGAAGTCTTGAAAATCTCCTTCTTTCGGTCGGTGATTTTTACAAACTCTCCATTCACGAGTTCGCCAATATCGCCTGTGTGGAACCATCCATCTTTCATGACCTCGGCTGTAAGATCTGGACGGTTGTAATAACCCAACATCACATTTGGCCCTTTAATGAGTATTTCACCGTCCTCTGCTATTTTAACCTCCACGTTAAAAAGTGGCCGCCCTGTGGTGCCAATCATGAAGCCTTTGTTGTCAAAGCAGTTTACCGAAGCAACTGGGCTAGTTTCGGTGAGACCATAACCTTCAAGCACTGGGATTTGAGCGGCATTAAAAATTCTTGCTAATCGTGCCTGCAATGCTGCACTTCCGCTTGCTACGGCTTTTACGTTTCCACCAAGCGCTTCTCGCCATTTATTGAAAATGAGCTTGTTTGCTATACTCAACTGGAATTCATACCACGCACCGTTTTGGCCATAGGGTTCCCATTTTTCTCCGAGTTCTACTGCCCAGAAAAACAAGGCTTTCTTTATTCCTGTGAGCTCACTTCCCTTGGCCATAATCTTGTCAAAAACCTTTTCAAGTAAGCGGGGAACGGCTGTAAAAACTTGTGGTTGCACTTCGCGAATGTTGTCTCCAATAGTGTCCATAGATTCAGCGTAATAAATACTCACTCCGGTGTACATAAAGAGGTACAGCACCATACGTTCATAGATGTGACATAGCGGTAAAAAGCTCACCGCCTTGCTGTGCTCATCAACCGGAAGTCTCTCTCTTGAGCCAACTACATTGCTCACGATGTTTTGATGAGAGAGCATCACGCCCTTTGGATTACCCGTTGTTCCACTCGTATAAATAAGTGTGGCTAAATCTTCGCTATTAATTGCTGCTTTTCGGGTGTCTATTTCGGATGTTGCAATTTCACTTCCGCGTTCTAAAAAGTCTTCAAAATATTCAGTGCCCTCAATTTTTTGAAATGAAATAATGTGCTTCAATGTGGGTACCCCATCCTTTATCTCATTTACCTTGGCAAGAAGCTCATCATCGCTAACGAAACAAACCTTCACTTCTGCATCATTGAAAATAAATTCATAATCAGATGGAGAAATGGTGGGATAAATAGGCACATTAATGGCGCCCGCCATCATAATGCCGATGTCAGAAATATTCCACTCGGGTCTGTTGTTTGAAATGAGCGCCACCTTATCATTGGGATTAACCCCTAATGCAACAAGCGATTTACTCACTTTCATACTCGTGTCTAGGAATTCCTGAGTTGATGTTTTCACCCATGTTCCATCGACTTTAGCACAGAGCGAGTCTGATTTTGGATATGTTTTGAGTTGATACTCAGGAATTTCAAATAAGCGCTGGATTTCCATTTGATTTGACTTTAAAGGTTAGTCGCCAATTTTGTTACTGGCGAAGTTTTGTACACAATTCACTCCATATCGTTTGTGAGGCTCTATTGCGACCCCAATATACCTCGAATCTGTATTAAGAATGTTTTTTCTGTGCCCCTTCGAGGGTACATTTTTATCAATTAATAGGTCAACTACAATATCAAGTGCTTTTTCTGTGCCGTAGTTGGCATTCTCATTTATTCCCGAATAGCTTTCTGATACGGCCATCATTCGCTTTTGAAATGGAGTTCCATCCGATGCATTGTGTCCTGTTCTGCCCGTTTCACCCATATCTTTAGCATGAGTTCTTGCCGCTCTGGTTAGGAGTTCGCTGGGTTCTAAGATTTTTTTGGAATCGGTGTTTTCT
>JALRDM010000410.1 GCA_023262195.1 Salibacteraceae bacterium
TGGCTAAGAACAGGGCTTTTTACAGGCAATTTCACAATGGTGCTACAGCCATCAATCTTGATACTACAGGAAGGATTTTAATACCAAAAACACTTTTAGCGCACGCAGCACTGGAGAAGCACGCGGTGTTGTTTGCTTATGCTGATCGAATAGAAATATGGTCGAAAGACCGATACGAGGAGGTGATGAGTCAAGATGCGGAGGATTTTGCTGATTTAGCTGAGGAGGTAATGGGCGGATCTGATGACGAAGAAGATAAATGACCTATCACACCACCGTTCTTTTACATGAGGGAGTAGAAGCTTTAGCTATTGAACCCAATGGAGTATACGTAGACGCCACTTTCGGGGGCGGTGGTCATAGTCGCAGAATTCTGGATCTGCTTGTTGACGGAAAGCTACTTGCTTTTGATCAAGATTCTGATGCTGAACAGAACAAACTGGATGACGAAAGATTCATCCTGTGTAAAGCAAACTTCAGATATCTCAAGAACTTTCTGACAGCCAACCACATAGACAAGGTTGATGGAGTGCTTGCAGATTTTGGAGTTTCAGGACACCAATTTGATGAGGCGAGTCGCGGTTTTAGCTTTCGATTTGATGCCGCATTAGATATGCGCATGAATACATCTCAATCATTGAGCGCAAAAACCGTGATCAATGAATATGATGAGGCTGAATTAAAGCGAGTTTTTTGGAAGTACGGAGAAATCTCCTATGCTGCCAAACTGGTGAAGCATATCATTTCAGAGCGCAGCGAAAAGCCAATCGATACCATTTCAGGTTTGATACAGATTGTTGAGCGTGTAGTTCCTGAGCGGAAACGAAAATCTGAATTGGCCAAAATATTTCAAGCCATACGGATTGAAGTCAACGATGAGATAGGCGCATTGAAAGATTTTATTCAGGCCGCAGCAGAATGCCTCAAGCCTGGTGGTCGATTTGTAGCAATTAGCTACCATTCGCTGGAAGATCGGCCTGTAAAGCATTTTCTGCGCAGCGGAAATTTCGATGACAAGCAAGAAAAAGATCTCTACGGAAACGTCAATCGACCCCTTGATCCGCATGGCAAGGTAATCACTCCCTCACCTGAAGAAATTGAATTGAACCCAAGAGCGCGAAGCGCCCGAATGAGAATAGGAATAAAACGCAGCAATGGCTGAACAAACTGATAAAAAGAAAAGGCAAAACACGATAGCCGCAGTACTCACCGGCAGTCTGTTAACACAAGACTCGGTGGTAAAGCACCTGCCTTATCTCTTATTTCTAGCGCTTCTCGGTCTGGTATACATAGCCAACGGATACATGGCCGAATCATCGGTTCGCGAAATAAATATGACTCAGCAACAAATCAAGGAATTACGCAGCGAGCAAATCAGTATGAAGAGTGAGCTGAATAACACAATTATCGAATCTGAATTGAAAAAAATCATTTCAGAAAGAAATATGGAACTCACCGAGTCCATCGATCCACCCAAGAAAATTGTCATTAACCACGCTGAAATCGAGGAAATAAACTAATGAGTGACTCGCCAAATAAGGAATTGTTAAACCGTTCTTACCTGATCTACTTTTCCTTATGCCTATTGGGTTTAGCCATCGTAGGCAAAGCTGTTTTCATTCAAATCTTTGAAGGAGCGGAGTTGCGAGAAAAAGCAGAAAATCTTACCACTGTATTTCGTGATATTGAAGCAGTTCGGGGCAACATCTATGCTGATGATGGCAGCATGTTGGCAACCAGTGTTCCCATTTATGAGGTACGCATGGATCTCAATGCAGACGGACTCACCGATGATGTTTTTGACGAAAACATTGACTCTCTCTGTATTTCCCTAGCCAAACTATTCGATGGTAAAAATGCCATTGAATGGAAGCGAGATCTCACCGAGCAAAGAAGCCGCGGCAATAGATATTACCTCATCAAGCGAAAAGTAAAATACCATCAAATGAAAGCGATGCGTGAATTCCCAATTTTTCGACTCGGTCGCTATAAGGGTGGATTTATTGTATTACAACAAAACCGCAGGGAAAAGCCATTTCGCATGCTCGCTGCCCGCACCATCGGGTACTCTCGTGAAGACATCAAGCCTGTCGGCCTCGAAGGGGCATATCAAAAAGAACTTGCTGGAGTAAGCGGAAAACGACTCATGCAAAAAATCTCGGGTGGTGTTTGGATGCCCATCAATGATGAAAACGAGGTAGAACCACAAGACGGTTTTGATATTCATACCACCATCAATCTGAATATTCAAGATGTAGCGGAAAACGCGCTTCTAAAGCAATTGCAGCTGCACGATGCTGACCACGGTTGTGTAATTCTCATGGAAGTATCCACTGGTGAAATAAAGGCCATTGCCAATTTAAGCCAAGATGACGATGGAGACTACTGGGAGTATTATAACTACGCCATAGGAGAAAGCACAGAACCAGGATCAACTTTCAAGCTTCCAGCACTTATTACCGCAATTGAAGACGGTTATATATCGCTCACAGACAGCGTTGAAACGGGAGACGGTCAAGCCGAGTTTCATGGTGAAATCATGCGTGACTCCAAAGAAGATGGATATGGTAAAATCACAATAAAAGAGGCCTTCGCAGTATCCTCAAATATTGGAGTGATGCGTGTAATCGAACGCTACTATGCCAATCAACCCGAAAAGTTTATCAAGGGCTTGAAGCAAATGAAATTAGGTGAGCCCATCGGCATTGAACTCGCGGGTGAAGGGCAACCATTGATTAAAGACCCTAGCGACAATTCTTGGTCTCTCATCACACCGCTCTGGACTAGCATAGGATATGAGGTACAGGCAACCCCTCTTCAAATCCTCACTTTCTATAATGCCATTGCCAACGATGGAAAAATGGCAAAACCTAAGTTTGTTAACAAGGTTACTGATAAGAGTAGTGTTGTAAAAAGCATTCCAACAGAGGTAATTAGCGAACGAATATGCTCAGAGAAAACAGCCAAGCTTGGGCGCGAATTGCTCGAGTCTGTGGTTGAGCAGGGAACCGCAAAGAATCTTCGCAATAACAATTACTCCATCGCTGGTAAAACTGGGACAGCCCGAATAGCAAATTCTAGCAAGGGATACGGTCAGAAGATCAGCTATCAAGCTTCGTTTGCAGGGTACTTTCCAGCTGATAGCCCCAAGTATAGTTGCATTGTAGTGGTAAATGCACCAAACAGAAGTCATTACTATGCTAGCCACGTAGCAGGACCCATATTCGAAGAGATTGCCGATAAGGTATACGCCACAAGCATTAAAATCCATGATGAGCTTGACCAACAAAGTGAAATCACTTCGCTCACCCACATTCCTGTGTCAAAAAACGGTGCACAACAAGACCTTTTCACCGTATTCGATCATCTCAACATCCCTATTGAATCGAGTAACCCAGATAATAAATGGGTGATTACTCAAACAGGGCCCGATAAGGTCAAAATGGACCGAAGGGCCGTCACCGAAAATCTCGTACCAAATG
>JALRDM010000017.1 GCA_023262195.1 Salibacteraceae bacterium
ATCGCTGTACCTGGCTTTGGTCTGTTCCAAAATAGGATAACGCCAAAAACAAGCCTCCCGTAAGTCCGCTCCAAATCGTGTAGCGCGACTCAAAGTTGGGCTCTAGGTCAACGATCTGCATTTTTCCACTTGCCCCAGCAAACTTTACAGCTTCTAAAAAGCTAAAGTGCTCGCCAATGTATTGTAGAATCAGAATGAAAGCAAATACCATCCCACCCATAATCACAGCCATTTGCCATTTCTGAGTAATACTCACCGCTTTAGTGCCGCCAGAAACCGTATAGATAATCACAAGAATTCCAATGATTATGTTGAGCTGTGTCAAATTCCATCCAAGCACGGTGCTCAGCACAATTGCGGGTGCGTAAATAGTGATTCCCGCAGCTAATCCCCGCTGCACCAAAAACAAAAAAGCGGTGAGCAATCTAGTATTGAGGTTGAATCGATTTTCAAGAAACTCATATGCGGTATAGACATTGAGCTTGTAAAACATAGGAATGACCACTATGGAAATAATGATCAACGCAATCGGCAAACCGAAGTAAAACTGAATGAAGCCCATGCCCGACTCAAAAGCTTGCCCCGGAGTTGAAAGAAAGGTGATTGCAGATGCTTGCGTGGCCATTACACTTAAACCCACCGTAGCCCAGCCGGCTTCTTGCCCACCGCGCAAATAAGAATTTAGGTCTCGTTGTTTTCTGGTGCGCCACGTACCATACGCCACAATAGCAAAAAGCGTAAATCCTAAAACCAACCAGTCGTAAATGTTCATGACAGGATGGAGCTAAGAATTGCGAACAGAATTATTTGTAATGCCAGAAACGCTGCTACAAACCAATAAATACGATTCCAGTTGGTGCTTGACTCTGGGTCACTCATGGTTTTAAGGTTTGTATTGAATGAGGTTATCAAAAAGGCGATATGCTCCTGACACACCCGCAGGCAATTGCCTGAAGAAGGATATTCCGGTATAAATGAATGAGCCTTTACCGTGGGAGGCTATCAGCAGCCCGCCTAAAACATCTTCTTCCCCTTTATCGTGCCAAGCAATCAGTGGAGTGTATTCCTCGCCCCATTCACCAGCGAAATACAGCCCACGCTCTTGAACCCAACTGTCAAAATCGGCCAGGGTAATTTTATTTGGCTCATTGAAAACTCGATGTTTCGAATCTAAGATCCTCACTTCAGAATCCTCTTCGGTGACGCGGTTCCTTGAGATGCTCAGGCTATATGGACTAAACTGTTCCACGAGCAAACCATAAGAGGTATTGTATTGCATAATGACGTTACCGCCATTTTCAGCATATTGGTGAAGAAGCTCAATATTATTGGCCAAGTCATTGTTTTTATTGACCGACCGAATTCCACAGACTATCGCATCGTACTTTGATAGATCGGCTGCCGTTTTACCCGCTAGAGCGCCAGACTCAACCGAATACCCCATTCTTATCAAGGCATCGTCCACCTCATCCCCAGAACCATCCAAGTAAAGTATTCTTCCTGACGATTCCTTCAAATCAACCGTGATCACATTTATCTTACAGTCTTTCACAATTTGAATCTCTGAGATATGTTCGTATGAAATCAGCTGAAAGCTTTGATCAAAATAGCTCACCTCACCACTCTCGGTGCTCCCTTTTACGCCTACATTAACACTGTGTTTCTGTCCATTTTCCGACTCAGATGACACCTTAAAGTCAAACGAAGTCTGTTGACCCTTACTCAAGCCCTTAGCCTGGAATTCAACGTCATCTCCAGAAAGTGACACCTCACTAAGCTGCTTAACCTCCCCAAACGCAATGGCATCTAAACGCGTAGTTTGTGCATTGCCCGATCGTAGAATTATGGTTTCAGACTCTGGACTAAGCCCCACAAGTGGAGCGAAACGCATCGGCTGAATCACTTCACCAATAGATCGATCTCGCCATTTCCGATGCAGCTCAGTTGCACCAGCGGATCTTCCCTTTCCTCGAATAGAATACGAAATCAATTCATCTGTTAACCTTGGTAATGCCGACTGCTCTGAAAGCGGCACATCATAAAGCCAATCATGCTCATTTCTGAGCCAATATGGTGTGCTTGGAAGGTCAGGTGCAGTTAAGGTTTCGGTCCATTCAATTTGTGAGCCACCTGCAACAATTACGGTTGTATCAATTTTCTCGTGTGTAAACCTCACCATAGCCTCAGTTTCATGAGCATTGTAAACCTGCATGGTGATGGCATAATCCGTGCCAACCACAATGGGATCTTGATCTGAAAAAGCTTCAATCCTTATGCCCATTAGGTTTTGTTTTATCCGATCGATTAATATAGTAACGTAGCCAATGTCTTTCCCCTCAGCCCACATGTTTCACTGTGCC
>JALRDM010000029.1 GCA_023262195.1 Salibacteraceae bacterium
CAATTCCTGCAATCCCAGGCGATAGAACAACGCATAGAAATATTCTGAATAATGGAGCGGAGTGTGCTATATTATATTACTTGACCCAAGATGAGCGCTATGCCCAAATAGCGGCAAATATTTTGCATCAATATGTGAAATTAATAAGTGCAAAAGACCCTTTGACGTTTGAGTTTTATACACCAAACTTTAATCATTTAATACAATGTCGAGAGCTATTTACGAGGGTAGCCATGATATATGATTTTGTACAGCCTTACATTTCAAATACTGGAAAAACCGTTTACGATTTCGCATTAGGGGGTCAGGTGGCTTTTGATTTTGATCGTGCACAAAAAGCCTTTGAAGTTATGGCTGAGAATGTTATTGAGGTTGGTGGTAACAATTCAAACCATCCGGTTTTGGAACTTCCAGGAGGCTTGTACAGTGTGATGTGTATGGAAAACGATACTATTCGGGCAAGTTTTTTTGATAAACTTATGAATGGAGCTTCAAATTCTAAACAACCTGGAGTGAATTGGATGCTAAGTAGGTTTAGTCCTCAAGAACGTTTGTGGCCCGAATCTGCAGGATATGGAAAGTTTACTCATGCCCTTTTCCTACAAATCTTAAATATTTTGGATAGATATAATCCAAATTTAAACCTTATTGCCAATAATAAAGATCTGATAGAGAGTATCTTTATATATGAGAATTTTCTATACCCAAATGGCGCTACCATGGCATATGGTGATATCAATAGAAATTTTTCGGATCATGCCCATATTTTTAGAACTGTAATGGAAATCGCAGACCGAAAAGGATATACGGAATTAAGAAAACGAGCAGCATCTACACTTAAAAAGATTTATACTAAAAAAGGGGGCTATACCCCTTTGATTGAGACCCAGCGATTGGAGTGGAATAATCCATTGCAATTGCTTTGGGGACACCCTATCGATAACTCAGTTAATGATGCTGGTGAACACCAATATGGAACTGTTAGAGCTACACACGCTGGAGTTGTGATGCAACGCAATTTTGTTGAAACTGAGAATGAACAATACGGTTTAATGTACTACACTGGTGGAGGAACCTATGTGCACGCCCATGCTTCGGGATTAGATATGGAACTGTATGGCTTAGGATATGTCATTGGACCAGATTATGGAAGTGACACCTATGGATCTGACATACATGAACAATATGCGGTGTCTTATGCTGCGCATAACACTGTTATTGTCAATGGTTCTTCGGGGAGAGGTCCAAAAACTAATGGTAATTCTACCTGGCAAAATAT
>JALRDM010000127.1 GCA_023262195.1 Salibacteraceae bacterium
CCTGCCCATGCATCATAAGAGAACTTATACTCAATTGAATCTTGTGTTAAAGGTAGAGTGATCTCCCATACACTATCATTATCCTCATCTGTCATAGGATTGCAGTTGCCGCACCATGCATTAAATGTGCCATTTATCTCAGGAGTCGTAAATGAACCTGTATATTCACTCATATCTACCCTGAAGGTCACGTTTGATGTGTCAACACATTCATTACAACTTTCCCAACATACTGCAGGAAGGACGGTATCCCCGTTAATTTGAATAAATCGATTCGTATTAGCTCCTGTAGTCAAGACGCAGGCAAGTGAAGTGTCGAGGGATTCTTGACCTGCCCAAGCATCATGAGAGAATTTATATTCAATTGAGCTTTGAGTTAATGGAAGAGTTACTTCCCAAATCCCATCATTATTAGCATCAGTCATTGCATTGCAATTACCGCACCATCCATTAAATGTGCCATTTACCTCAGGAGTAGTGAATGCGCCCCCGTATTGATTCATGTCCACCTGAAAGGTAACGTTTGATGGAGGAACGCAAGCAGCACAGCTTTCCCAACAAACAGGTGGAAGAATAGTGTCGCCGGTTATTTGGAGAACACGGTTAGTAAAACCACCCGTGGTTAAGACACACGGGGTGTTTGGGGTTAAGGATTCTTGACCTGCCCATCCATCGTGGGAAAATTTATATTCAATTTGTCCTTGATTCAAAGGTAGGGTTACATCCCAAATCCCATCGTTATTTGCGTCGGACATAGCGTTACATGACCCACACCAGCCATTAAAAGTGCCATTCACTTCTGGTGTTGTGAATGCACCGCCATATTGATTCATGTCCACCTGAAAAGTGACGTTTTGCGCTTTAACCCCAAAAGAGAAGAGGCAAGCAAGTGTGTAAAGTATAAAGTGTTTCATTGTTAATTAATCATTTTTGTACGTTACAATAATATCAAACTTATAGTAATTATCACTCTAAGTAGAAAAAAACAATAAGATTTATTGGGTTTTTTATAATTAAAGCGGAACTGTTCTTGTTGAATCGATCAAAAAAAGAAGGTTTAAGTAAGAATGTGACTATTGTTTTTGGAAGACCCGTACGTAGTCCACCAACATCTTTTGTGGGAAATTGGTGCTTGCATCTGGACTTCCTGAGAAGTTCCCTCCAACGGCTACGTTGAATATGAAAAAGAATGACTCATGAAATTCTTCTAAGCCATTTGGAGTAATATCGGCAGAGTGATATAATTCGTCATCTAAATACCAAAATATTGAGTTTTCATCCCAAATGATGCTGAAGACATGAAATTCATCCGCGAAGGTTCCTGAACTAAGTGAAGTTTTATCACCATAATTCGCATAGGTTCCATTATTATCCCAATGTAATGTGCCAAGCACAACATTATCACCTTTGCCGGGAGCGTCGCCTCCAGCCATTTCCATAATATCGATTTCACCGCATTGCGGCCATCCAGCTGTGGTAAAACTTTGTCCGAGCATCCAAAGCGCTGGCCACATTCCCTGTCCATATGGCAATAGAGCCCGAATGTCAACGCGGCCATATTTGAAAAACTGCTTATCAAGCGTTGTGATTCGAGAGGAAGTGTAGCTGCTTCCATTGAAAAATTGCTTTTTTGCCTCAATGGTCAAATAACCATCAGCAATAGAAACATTGTCTTCGGTATAATATTGAAGCTCGTTATTGCCCCATCCATTGTTCCCAGTGCCAATTTCATAATTCCAGTCAGAAGTGTTCAATGTGCTTCCATCAAATTCGTCGTTCCAAACTAAATCGTAACCGTTGTACGAAGTGGGGGTAGAGTAACCAGATGTCGTGCTATCTCCATTATTTCCTGGGACAGGCAAGTTTATTGTGACACTTATCTCTTTTATAATGAAATCAGCTTCAGTAGTGTGTGCCTTTACGAGAATATCGTAGGATCCATCGAAATCATATGTATATGAAAAAGCACCTTCTGCAGATTCTTCAATACTTACCTCAGTTCCTTCGGTAAATGAACAGGTAAAATAATTAGCTCTATCAGCGGTTGCTAATACAGATACGAAACCTGGGATTAAAGTATCTACTCGAACCTCTACTTCTAGATTAGTCGGCAAGGTGGCTTCAGAGACAGGAGCCTCTTTACAATGAGTTAGCGGAATAATTAATACAAAGAATCCAATATAGATAGATTTAAATTTCCTCATGTATGCGATAGTCTAATTACAACCTGAGCCTTTTAGTTTTGTTCGAAGTCATCCAAATAGAAGGTGCCTGCATTGGCTACATCCCAGCCTGGAAACACTACAAATAAGTCATAGATATCGGGATTAGCATCGGAAAAGTCGATGGATATCTGCACCCACTCATTGGCGGTACTAATTGTGAAGTCTTTTTCTACAAATTCTTCATCGTTGTCACTATTCTCGATTTTGATCCTAAAATCACCAGTAATGGGAGCCCAAACTTTGACTTCCAAGTTGGTCGCGGTGCTAAAGTCGAATTTGCCTTTTAAATCTACAAATAGTCCTGCCCATGTCTGATCTCCATGAACCGTTTCTAGCACTCTGGAACTCGGATTGATGCCTGAGGTATCAGGGTTGTCGATGTACGCCACCGTGCTATTTCCAAACGCTGTGAATTCAGGCTCACTGCTTTCAAAGTCGATCGGGAGCGTATAGCCAATGGTGTCCGTGGTGCCGCCACCGCCGCCACCGCCGCCACCGCCGCCGCCACCCCCGGAATCATATCCTTCGGGCACCAGTCGTATGTACCAAGCGAGGTCTGGCGCTTCACTATCCTCATAGCGCAAGAACAATTCGTTTTCACCAATGGCTAGTACCTTATAGGTATGAATACCAGTGTAGTATCCTATGAAACTGCTGCCAGAAAATGTGATGGTAGTATCACCATCTGTCGACACAGTCCAGGATTCTCCGATTTGATCATCGAAGGGGGCTGTATAGTCGCCTACAGACGCTTCGTAAGATCCATTAAAATTCCCTGCTTGAGCTGAGTTAATATAAACATCACCATTAGTAACCATGTCAAAGCGGAAAGCATCCATACTAAAGGTGTACTTGTCATCATACATTCCTCCACCCGCTTTTTCGTTCTCACCCGCTTCATAATATTCAGGGAAGTTACCCGCTGATCCTGAAGGATTGGGACCCACTCCAAAGTGACCTGATAAATTCGAGTCAATAACCCAGGTTTTTACTCCACCATTATCCAAGCCGCCAGTCAAGAAATCGAAAATAGGACTACTCAACAGACTTAAGTCGTCGTTTTCGATAACGATATCTTGCGTACTTATGGCACTTCCTCCACGAGAGAAAATGGTCAATACAACTGTGTACGTTCCCTTATTCGGATAAATACCTGTGGCCTTGCTCCCTGTACCCTGAGTGCCATTTCCAAAATCCCAAACCGCAATAACGTCTGAGTTGCTTGCGGTAAATTCAATGATGTTCTTACTCCGAGATGCTTCCGCATAGGTAAAGGCTGCATCAGCCTCTGTTGGCGGATCGCCAAGTTCTGGAGCATCTTTTTTACAACCAAAACTGACAAGCAAGACTAGAGTGGTGACCGATGAAAGTATGTTGAAACGTTTCATAATTTCAATTGTGTTATATTAATAATTTGGATTTTGATCCCAAGAGCTTCCTGCGAGGTCAATTTCAATTTGTGGAATAGGAAAGAGTTCATGCTGACCCTCAATAAAATTTGTGATTTCAGTAGCAGCCTGTCCGGTTCGCACTAGGTCAAAGAAGCGATGTCCTTCGCCTGATAATTCTAATCTACGTTCTTGCCATATGGCTCGCGTAAGGTTGTCGCCAGTGCTGCTCAGACTTCCAAGACCTGCGCGTGTACGAACTTCGTTCAAATATGTCTGAGCTTTAACGCTATTACCATTTTCACTATTTGCTTCTGCAGCCATGAGCAAAACGTCGGCGTATCGAATTACAATGTAGTTCACTGG